>JAJUHR010000050.1 GCA_029267795.1 Planctomycetota bacterium | reverse complement strand
GCTTCGCGCTGGCCGAGACGGTGGAGTGGTTCGCGATCCCGCGGGACGTGCTGGCGATCTGCGTGGGCAAGAGCACGTATGCGCGGTGCGGGATCATCGTGAACGTGACGCCTTTGGAGCCGGAGTGGCGTGGCAAGGTGACGCTGGAGATCAGCAACACGACGCCGCTGCCGGCGAAGATCTACGCCGACGAGGGCATCGCGCAGATGATCTTCTTGAAGGCCGACCGCGTGTGTGCCGTGTCGTACGCGGACAAGGGCGGCAAGTACCAGAACCAACCGGGACTGACGTTGCCGAAAGTGGATTGAGCGAGGCGGCGGAAACGGGCCGCGTGAGCGGGTCGTGAGGTTGTGGCGTTTGGATGTGGGGTCCGCTGTGCGGACCAATGCCGTAGGGCGGGCTTTTAGACCATCGCGGGGAGCGTGAAAAGGGAAATGGCGGGCCCGAGGCCCGCCCTACGGGGGCGAAGAAGCAAAGGTCCGCACCGGGCTGCGAAAGGCGAAGAAAAAAACTGGTGCGCGAAGCGCACCCTACGACAGATTGGAGGTCCGCACAGCGGACCTTACGGAACGATGGGGACGCGTTGGCTGCATGGGCCGCTGGAGCGTTGAATACTGGAATTGTAAAGGCCTGATCGGGCCCGTGCAGCCAACGCGATTTCTCATTTGCAGGAAAGGCCTCTTGTTCATTCTGTATTCGTTGACGGATAAGAATTAATTTATGAAGACCGGACGCGTGGGGTCCATATGAAGATTGCTCGCCACTTTACGAAGCCGGGGCAGGACGTGTTTGCCACGATCGAGTGGACGACGCGGTCGTGCCGGATCGCAAACCTGGACGGCACGACGGTGTTCGAGATGAACGACGTGGAGGTGCCGTCGTCGTGGTCGCAGCTGGCGACGGACATCATGGTGAGCAAGTATTTCCGCAAGGCCGGGGTGCCGCAGGTCGGCGCGGACGGCAAGCCGGTGCTGGATGGGGAGGGTAAGCCCGTGCTGGGCTCGGAGCGGTCGGTGCGTCAGGTGGTGCACCGGCTGGCGGGGTGCTGGCGGCATTGGGGGGAGGGGCACGGTTACTTCGACTCCCAAGACGACGCGCAAGCGTTTTACGATGAGCTGGCGTACATGCTGCTGCACCAGATGGCGGCGCCGAACAGCCCGCAGTGGTTCAACACGGGGCTGAACTGGGCGTACGGCATCACCGGGCCGGCGCAGGGCCACTGGATCACCGACCCCAAGACCGGGGAAACGAAGCCGGCGGAGGACGCGTACAGCCACCCGCAGCCGCACGCGTGCTTCATCCAGTCGATCGGCGACGACCTGGTGAACGAAGGCGGGATCATGGACCTGTGGGTGCGGGAGGCGCGCCTGTTCAAGTACGGCTCCGGGACGGGGACGAACTTCTCCAAGCTCCGAGGAGAAGACGAGCCGCTGTCGGGCGGGGGCAAGAGCTCCGGCCTGATGAGCTGGCTGCGGATCGGCGACCGCGCGGCGGGGGCGATCAAGTCCGGGGGGACGACCCGCCGCGCGGCGAAGATGGTGTGCCTGGACCTGGACCACCCGGACATCGAGGCGTTCGTCAACTGGAAGGTGCGGGAGGAGCTGAAGGTGGCGGCGATGGTCGAGGGGCTCAAGCACCTGTCGCCGGACCTGCAGAAGGCGGCGCAGAAGCTGGGGCTGAAGCTCGACTACGACTTCAACGGCGAGGCGTACCTGACCGTCAGCGGGCAGAACTCGAACAACTCGGTGCGGATTGGCAACGAGTTTTTCCGCCGGCTGGACAGCGACGGCCCGTGGGACCTGACCTACCGGGTGACGGGCAAGGTGGCCAAGACGCTGCGGGCGCGCGACCTGTGGGAGCAGATCGCCGAGGCGGCGTGGCGCTGCGCCGACCCGGGCGTGCAGTTCGATACGACGATCAACGAGTGGCACACGTGCCCGGCGTCGGGGCGGATCAACGCGTCCAACCCGTGCAGCGAGTACATGTTCCTGGACGACACGGCGTGCAACCTGGCGTCGCTGAACCTGCTGGAGTTCTTCGACGCCAAGGCGCGGCGGTTCGACCTGGACGCGTTCGAGCACGCGGTGCGGCTGTGGACGGTCGTGCTGGAGATCAGCGTGCTGATGGCGGCGTTCCCAAGCCAGCGGATTGCGCGGCTGAGCTACGAGTACCGCACGCTGGGGCTGGGGTACGCGAATATCGGCGCGATGCTGATGCAGGCGGGGATCCCGTACGACTCGGACCGGGCGCGGGCGATCTGCGGGGCGATCACGGCGGTGATGACCGGCCGCAGCTACGCCACCAGCGCCGAGATGGCCCGCGAGCTGGGCGCGTTCCCGGGGTATCCCAAGAACCGTGAGCCCATGCTGCGGGTGATCCGCAACCACCGGCGGGCGGCGTACGGCGTGCCGCGCGAGGCGAACTTGGCGACGGGGCACGAGCTGGGGGATTACGAGGGGCTGCAAATCCGGCCGGTGCCGATCGACGCGGAGTGCCTGACGGCGGCGCCGCGCGGCGCGACCCACCTGGCCAACGCGGAGGAGATGCTCCACCGGGCGCGGGCCGCGTGGGACGAGGCGCTGAGCCTGGGCCAGCAGCACGGGTACCGCAACGCGCAGGCGACGGTGATCGCGCCCACGGGCACGATCGGGTTGCTGATGGATTGCGACACCACGGGCGTTGAGCCGGACTTCGCGCTGGTGAAGTTCAAGAAGCTGGCCGGCGGGGGGTACTTCAAGATCGCGAATCAGTCGTTGCGGCCGGCGCTGGTGAACCTGGGGTACGGCGCGGACCAGGTGCGGGACATCATGCGGTACGTGCTGGGCACGCTGGACCTGGAGGTGCCGATGCCCGGGCCGGAGGGCAAGCCCGTGGAGGGGGCGGCGCCCGCCAAGTCCTTCGCGCAGTACCTGCGCGAGAAGGGTTTGACCACGGAGGACCTGCGGCGGCTGACGGAGGCGCTGCCGACGGTGTTCGAATTGCAGCATGCATTCCATGCCGGGGCGCTGGGCGCCAAGGCGGTTGAGCGGCTGGGTCTGACCGAGCAGGCAAGCCAGCCGGGGTTCAACCTGCTGGCGGCGCTGGGGCTGACGACCAAGCAGATCGAGGCGCTGAACCGAGTCATTTGCGGGACGCAGACGGTCGAAGGGGCTCCGCGCCTGAAGGAGGAGCACCTGCCGGTGTTCGACTGTGCCAACACGTGCGGGCCGCTGGGCAAGCGGTTCATCGCGCCGCAGGGGCACATCCGGATGATGGCGGCGGCGCAGCCGTTCATCAGCGGGGCGATCAGCAAGACGATCAACCTGCCGAACTCGGCGACGGTGGACGATATCAAGAGCGCTTACCGGCTCAGCTGGGAGCTGGGCTTAAAGGCCAACGCGCTGTACCGCGACGGGTGCAAACTCAGCCAGCCGCTGAGTACCAAGGCCGAATCGGCAGACGGCGGCAAGGCCGTGGAGGACCTCGCCGCGGGAAAAGCCGAAGCGGCTGCGGCCAGCGGGAGCCCAGCTGCGAATCCGGTGACTGAGGGTGTGGCGCCCGCTGCCTTGGAAGCCGAGCAGGGCGCGGTGCGGACGGTGGAGAAGATCGTCGAAAAGATCGTCGAGAGGCCGCACCGTCGGCGCCTGCCCGATACCCGGCAGAGCATCACGCACAAGTTCAACGTCGCCGGCCACGAGGGGTACGTGACCGTCGGGCTGTACGAGGACGGCACGCCCGGCGAGCTGTTCATCACGATGGCCAAGGAGGGTTCGACGATCGGCGGGCTGATGGACTCGTTGGGCACGGCGATCAGCGTGGCGTTGCAGTACGGCGTGCCGATCGAATCGCTGGTCGGCAAGTTCACCCACCAGCGGTTCGAGCCGGCGGGCATGACCCACAACCCGGACATCCCGTTCGCCAAGAGCTTGGTGGACTACATTTTCCGCTGGCTGGGGATGCAGTTTATCCCCGGGTATCGGGCGGCGAACGCCCCGCAGCGCCCGGGCTCCGGCAAACCGCCGATCCCCGCTACACCTACGGAGGCGGCGAAGTCGAACGGGGCCAATGGTTCCTATGGTGTCGGTGTTGCTGGCCATGGCGAACCGAGCAACGGCGTCGGGCACCGGGGCGATGCGGCGGGCGGGGGCCTGGTTCGGTCGGGCGTGGCCAACCCCAGCAAGCCGGCGGGAGCGGGGCAGCCTCCATCGACGGGTGTGGGCGGGCTCCGGGCCGAACTAACCTGGGCCACGGGCGAGTATCACCTGGCGGCGCAGGGCTTCGCGGCTGTCGACGCGCTGGCCAAGGCGATGACCCAGATGCAGGCCGACGCCCCGGCGTGCGACGTGTGCGGCACGATCACGGTTCGCAACGGCACGTGCTACAAGTGCCTGAACTGCGGCAATTCGATGGGCTGCAGTTGAAGGGTCGATGTCCGAAGTTCGCCGCGTTGCTTCCATCGGCGTGAAGAGGGCAAGCGGCACGGATGAATCGAGAGTTATGGACGACGCCAATGGAATGATCACGGCGGCAGCGTAAGACTTGCGCCCCGCCGAGCGGCCACGGCTGGCCGATCAACGAACCGCTTCCTTCTCTCTCCCCCCTTTGGGCTCCCACCACCCAAGGGGGTTTTTCTTTGGTGACGAGGTTCGGGGGCTGTGGTGAGCGAAGCGACACCACGGTCAAATCTGAATCATCCTGTCCGGGCTTGCCCGGACCTACAAAAAAACGGGGCGTCGCTGCGCTTTGCCCCAGCCACCCGACACGGAGGCGTTGAAGGGACGTGGTACGGTCAGAGGGTGTGGACGGGCAGGACGGCCAGGCCGGTGAGGGCGGTGACTTGGCGAGCCAGGGCCTGGCATGCGATCGCGGAGGGGGCGATCAGGAACAGCGTGGAACCCGAGCCCGTCACGTGCACCGGCACGCGCATCTGTTGGTTCAGTTGGTCGATCCACCGGCGGAGTTGCGGCTGGACGGTGCAGGCGGGGGCTGCCAGGTCGTTGAACGGTGCGGTTGGAGGCAGAGGGGCTTGGGAAGCAAGGCCATGGACACGGGATTCATCAGGGGAGATGGGGGTATTGGATTTGCTGCGTGATCGGTCGAGCGCGCAGTAGACCTCACGAGTCGAGCAGCCGAAGCCGGGGAAGATCAACACGAGGTTGAGGACCTCATGGAGCGGCAAGGGTTCGATGCGTTCGCCGATGCCCGCGACCAGAGCGGAGGGTTCCCCGAGCATCGCGCCGACGAAGAACCCCACGTCGCTGCCGAGTTGGGGGGCCAACCGCAGCAGATCGTCTCGCTGCAGGCCCAGTTCGAATAGTTGGTTCAACCCGGCGAGCATGCCCGCGGCGTCGCTGGAGCCGCCACCGAGCCCCGCGCCGGTGGGGATGCGCTTCAGCAGGGTTGCGTGGACGGGTAGGGGCCGGCCAAGGTGTTTCTCCATTAGGCGGTGCGCGCGGTAGGCCAGGTCTTGCTCGATGGGCCAATCGACCGTGACGGCCGGGTCTCGCGGGCCCTCGGGGTGAACGGCTGGTGCTGCAGAGCCCGCCGCGGGGGCGATGTCGAACCGGCTCGGGCCGGCGTCCAATCGGTGCAGGGTCAGGCTGTCGGCAAGGTTCACCGCGACCATCCAACTCGCCAGGGGGTGCAGGCCGTCGGGCCGGGGGCTGCCCACCGACAGCGCGAGGTTGACTTTGGCGGGGCAGGAGAGTCGGATCGTGCGGTCGGGATGACCTGGGTGCGCGGTCGACATCGCGAGGCAGGGTAACGTGGACCGTGGCCGCGGGCCAACGAGGGCGGCTGTGCAACGTGGTGAATCCGGTTAAACTGACGGCCCACCGGGGTTGCGCGACCAGCTTGAACGCGCCCGGGTTGAGCAAGGAAGAGGATCGCACGTATGGCGGACCGCGGGAATAGACGTAGCCGGATGACGACCGAGGGCATGGGCCGCGCCCCCAACCGCGCCATGCTGCGGGCGGTGGGGTTCCTCGACGACGACTTTGCCCGGCCGATGGTTGGCGTGGCAAGCTTGTTTAGCGACATCACCCCGTGCAACACGCACCTGGACCGGCTGGCGCGCAAAGGCTGTGAAGGGGTCCGTGCGGCGGGCGGCGTGCCGCAGGTGTTCGGGGCCCCCACAGCGTCGGATGGGATCATGATGGGCCATCAGGGGATGCGGTACAGCCTGGTGTCGCGCGAGGTGATCGCCGACAGCATCGAGGTCGTCTCCGGTGGGATGAACCACGACGGCTTGCTGGCCTTCGGCGGGTGCGACAAGAACATGCCCGGGTGCGTCATGGCGATGGCGCGGCTGAACATCCCCAGCGTGTTCGTGTATGGCGGCAGCATCCTGCCGGGCACCGGGCCGGACGGCTCGGACGTGGACATCGTCTCGATCTTCGAGGCGGTCGGCCGCTATCAGAGCGGCAAGCTGGACGAAAAAGGCGTACATGGGGTGGAGTGCACGGCGTGCCCCGGGGCGGGGGCGTGTGGGGGGATGTACACGGCGAACACGATGAGCTCGGCGATCGAGGCGATGGGCCTGTCGTTGCCCTATGACGCCAGCCATCCCGCCGTGTCCGCCGCCAAGGAGCGTGAGGCGTTCCTCGCCGGCCAAGCCTTGATGAACCTGATCGAGAAGAACATCCGCCCGCGCGACCTGATCACGCGGCAGAGCCTCGAGAACGCGTACACGTTCGTGCTGGCGCTGGGCGGGTCGACCAACGCCGTGCTGCACCTGCTGGCGATCGCGCGCGAGGCGGAGGTGCCCTGGGCGATGGACGATTTCGACCGCATCGGCGACAAGGTGCCGGACCTGGCTGACCTAAAGCCGGGCGGCCAATACGTGATGTACGACCTGCACAAGGCCGGCGGCACACCGGCGGTGTTGCGGGCGCTGCTGGACCGTGGCCTGCTCCACGGCGACTGCATGACCGTCACCGGCAAAACCCTGGCGGAGAACCTTAAGGGCGTGCCCAGCGTGTTCGCCCGTCCGCAGTCGGTGATCCGGCCGTTTGAAAACCCCATGCACGCGCACGGTCACATCATCGTGCTCAAAGGCAATCTGGCGCCGGAGGGGGCCGTGGCCAAGGTGGCGGGGGTCAAGATCCGCAAGATCACCGGGCCCGCCAAGGTGTTCGAGGGCGAAGAGGCGTGCTTCGCGGCGATCCAGCAGCGGCAGGTCGTGCCGGGGGACGTGGTGATCATCCGCGGCGAGGGGCCCGTCGGCGGCCCGGGCATGCGGGAGATGCTGTCGGTGACCGCAGCTCTGGTCGGCCAGGGGCTGGGTGACAAGATTGGCCTGGTGACCGACGGGCGCTTCTCCGGCGGGTCGCACGGCTTGGTGGTCGGGCATGTGGCGCCCGAGGCGTGGGTGGGCGGCCCGATCGCGCTGGTGCGTCAGGGCGATCGGGTTACGATCGACGCCGGCGCCAAGCAGCTGACACTCCACATCGACGACGCGGAGCTGACGCGACGCCGACAAGCGTGGGTGAAACCCCAGCCCCGAGAGGCCCGCGGGGTGCTGGCAAAATACGCCCGTGTGGTCCGCTCGGCCTCCGAAGGGGCGGTCACGAATTGACCGGCCACGCGGCGAGGCCCCTGGGGCGGTGGCGTCGGGGGAACGGGCCCGCTGAGCATTCACAGCGGTGGCGTACCGGTGGCTGGCTTGTTTATTAAGGGAAGGATGGATCGCGATGGCGTCATTGAAGGGCAAGCATTTTCTCATCTTCGTTGGCGACGGGTACGAGGACCTGGAGCTGTGGTACCCGAAGTTGCGCCTGCTCGAAGCCGATGCGGGTGTCACCGTCGCAGGCCCGGAGGAGAACAAGAAGTACATCGGGAAGAACGGCTATCCGTGCGTGAGCGACGGATCGATCGATGAAATGGAGGTCCAGGATTTTTACGGGCTGATCATCCCCGGAGGGTGGATGCCCGACAAGCTCCGCCGCGATGACAAGGTCAAGCAGCTGACGCGTGACTTCGCTGCCGCCGGCAAGCTCGTGGCGGCGATCTGCCACGGGGGGTGGATCCCGATCTCAGCGGGCATATACAAGGGTGTAAAGGTTACCGGCTCGGAAGGGATCAAGGACGACCTGATCAACGCGGGGGCGATCTGGCAGGATGCCGCGGTGGTCGTGGACCGCCATTTCGTGTCCAGCCGCCATCCCGACGACCTGCCCGAGTTCTGCAAGGGGATTTTCTCGGTGGCCACCAAAACCCGGTAGGAGGGATGGCGCGCAGGCATGACGGCCCGTTCCCGTCAGTCCGATTCCGAGCTGCCCGCCTCCGCCTCGGCGGCGAGCGCTGCAGAGGCACCGGCGGAAGCGTCGCGGGTGCTCAAGTCGGACCGGCGCAGCAAGGTGTGGCGGGTGGATCGGCCGCGCGAGGCGGGGGGGGGCCATCATCTATAAGCGGTTCGAGTACTGGCCGCTGCGGCAGGCGCTGGCGGGGTGGCTGTCGGTGCACCCGGCTCAGCGGGAGATGAGACAGAATCAGCTGCTGCGTTCGGCGGGATTGCCGGTGGCGCCGATTGTCGACCACGGGGTCGATCGCGTGGGCCTGGGTTGCAAATACTGGCTGGCGACCCCCGACCGAGGCGAAACCATCAAACGCCTGCTGATCCACCGCGAGTTGGAAGGCCGACAGCAACGGCTGCGGGTCGTTCGCCTCTTGGCGCACCTGGCCGCGGACCTGATCCAGCGCGGCTACTACTTCCGCGATTTCAAGCTGAGCAACGTCGTGATCGATCGGGCCGGCCAACTGTGGTTGATCGACGTCGGCAGCGTCCGCCCATCGCGCGATCCCAAGCACGCGCTGCGCATGCTGGCGAACCTGGCCCAGGAGGCCCGCAGCGACGGGGTGAGCCGGTCGGACCAGTGGCGGTTCCTCAAAACCGTCATGGAGCGATGCCATCACTTAGGCACGTTGCGCGGGGTCGCGACGGTGCTGGCTGTCGGACACCGCGGGGGTTGAGGCGGGGGGGCATCGTTGTTGCCCTGGGCGGGTTGGCGGGCTAAGAGGCCGGACAGGGGTGGATCAGGCGGGGCGTAGGTATAATCGCCTCGGCCGGGAATGGGTGGGAGCTACTATCGCGCTGGGGTGCGTCGTCGAGCCTTACAAAAGGGTGTTGTCATGAACAGGACATGGGTGCTGCTAACAGTCGTTGGTTTGGCCTTGCTGGTCGGGTGTGAGTCGGACAAGGAGCAAAGTCTCGGTTCGGTGCCTCCGGACGACATGGTTTACCAGTCCACGCCCGCCGACCAGAGCGCCGCCGCAACGACGCCGCCCGCGTCCACGCCGGCTTACTCGG
>JAJUHR010000119.1 GCA_029267795.1 Planctomycetota bacterium | reverse complement strand
GCTTCTTCGAGGGCCAGTCCCTCACCTTCCCAGCCGCCACCGACCCCGGCAGCACCGACACCCTCACTTACCTCTGGCACGTCACCGCCACCAACGGCCAGATGATCCCCGATAGCACCAGCCCCAACTTCGGCTTCACCCCCATCGACAACGGCACCTACATCGTCACCGTCACCGTCACCGACGACGACGGCGCCTCAGCCTCCGCCTCCACCACGATCAACGTCGAAAACGCCCCGCCCACCGCCAACGCCGGAGGCAACCGAACCTTCGCCGAGGGTCAACTCGTCGCCTTCCCGCTCTCCACCGACCCCGGCGCCCTCGACACACTCAGCTACCTCTGGCACGTCACCGCCACCAACGGCCAGTCCATCCAGGACAACGTCCTGCCCAACTTCACTTTCACACCCACCGACAACGGCACCTACACCGTGACCCTCACCGTGACAGACAAGGACGGCGGCGTCGATACGGATACCGCCACCATCCTCGTCAACAACCTGCCACCCACCGCCAACGCCGGCGACGACCGCTCCTTCAGCGAGGGCGACACCGTCACCTTCCCGCTCTCCACCGACGCAGGCGCCGACACCCTAAGTTACCTCTGGCAAGTCCACCGCACCGTCGACAACACCAGCCTCCTGGTCGCCACCAGCACCGACCCGGGCTTCACCTTCGCCCCCGACGACGAGGGCACCTATGTCGTCACCGTCATCACCACCGACGACGACAGCGACTCCAGCTCCGACTCCGCCACCCTCACAGTCCACAACCTGCCACCCACCGCCAACGCCGGCGACGATCGCTCCTTGAACGAAGGCGACACCGTCACCTTCCCGCTCTCCACCGACGCAGGTGCCGACACCCTCAGCTACCTCTGGACGGTCGTCGACAACGCCGGCGACACGCTGGCCACCAGCACCGACCCGGCCTTTACCTTCACGCCCACCGACGACGGCGTCTTCACCGTGCACCTGACCGTCAACGACGGCGACGGCGGCCAGGACACCGATTCCGCAACTATCACAGCCCACAACGTCGGCCCACAAAACGTCTCCGCCGGGTCAAACCTGACCGTCACCGAGGGTGACACCGTCACCCTCGCCGCCTCGTTCACCGACCCCGGCGCCACGGACACCTTCACCTACCTCTGGCAGGTCGCCAGCTCCAACGGGCAGGCCGTCCCCGCCGGCACCGACAGCACCTTCTCCTTCACCGCGGCCGACAACGGCACCTACACCGTCACCCTCACGGTCACCGACGACGACGGCGGCTCCGCCACCGCCACCGCCATCGTCACCGCCCTCAATGCGAACCCCCAGCTCACTATCCAGCCCCCACCGGCTACGATCTCCCTCGGCAACCCCTTCACCTTCTCCGGAACCCTCGCCGACACCCCCGCAGACTCCATCCGCGGCAAGGTCCGTTACAGCGACGGCACCACGCTTCCGCTACTGATCACCCAGGCCGACGCCAACCCCCTCGCCGCCGACGATACCCCCGGCACGCAAACCTACGCCCTCTCCGCCACCCACGTGTTCACCCAGATCGGCAACTTCTCCGTCGAAGTGACCATCACGGACGATGACGGCGGCACCACCACCCTGACCCTGCCGGTCGACGTGGAATCGCCCACACACATCGCCGCGCGCCACACCTTCTACAACAACTCCGCGTTCGATGGCCGCAACCCCGCCGCCAACCCCCTCGACGACGCAGCCATCGCCCCGGACAAGGCCGCCCTGCTCCCCGGCCAAACCGCCACCATCGCCCACTACACCAGCTTCAGCCGCGGCCTCAACGGCATCATGATCGACATCGCCAATCCGGCCCAACCCTCGGCCCTCAGCGCCGCCGACTTCGAGTTCCGCGTCGGCAACTCCAACCACCCCTCCACTTGGCCACTGGCGCCCGCCCCATCCAGCGTCACCGTCCGCCGCGGCGCCGGCGCTGACGGCTCGCACCGCGTCACCATCACCTGGCCCGACAACGCCATCCAGAGGCAGTGGCTCCAGGTCGTCGTCAAGGCCAACGACAACACCGGCCTCCCCGCCGACGACGTGTTCTACTTCGGCAGCGCCCCGGGCGAGACCGGCAACTCACCCTCCGACGCCGTGGTCGATACCGCCGACCTCGACCGCGTCCGCGCCAACTTCCAAGGCCTGTTCCCACGCCCCGCCACCATCGACAACCACTTCGACTTCAACCGCGACAAGCAAGTCAACGCCCTCGACTTCGCCCTCGCCCGCGACAACGCCTCCAGCCTCACCGGCTCGCTCAACCTGATCTCCGTGCCCGAACCCGGCGCGGCGGCTGAACCCGCGCTTGCCCTTGCGAAAAATAAAGCCCGAACCGCCCAATCCATAACCGATCAACTCCTCCTCGCGGGTTGGCGTTTGCGCGAACCCGCCACGGCCCACGGCCGCCGGGCTTCGCTTTACACCGCGGCCTCGACCCCCATCATCGATATCCGCAGCTTCCTGGCCCGGTTCACCGACACCTGGCGGCTCGTCAGCGACGACTTCGGCGCCCCGTCCCTCGCCTCGGCCCTGAAGCTCACCGAAGTAGCCCGCTGATTTCACCCGCCCACCCGGCCCACCACCGCTGCGCCCAGATACCCCGCCTCGCACGAAAAATTTTGGTTATCGGGCCCACGGATCGACCGCGATCGACGCCTGATCGATCGCGATCGACCGGCTATCGCATGTTTAAATCGCGCATCACAGACGGCCGATGGAACCCGAGGTTGAAGCCTCCGCTGGCAGGCATGGGCACCTCCATAGGCACGCCACGAAGGCTCGATACCCAGTGGATCGGGTTGGCAGACCGGGGGGGCGGCTTCCTCGAAAAAACCGGCATCCGCAATCGCCCGCCCCGGCACGCTCACGGGCCGGCTCCCATGGTTGAATCCCGCCCAACGACGGCCAAGTCGGCTCAAACCTCGGGTCCCCTGAGGGTGCCATGCGCCCGCGCGCTGCGAGACGGGGTCCTGGCGGGGGCTTTGATCCTGGCGACCGCGGTGGCCAGCATCGTTGTGCTGGAGCGCATGGCCGAGAGGGCCCAGGCGGAGGCGGTGCACTTCAACCTGCTGCGGCTCGCCCAGGCCGCCGCCGCGCTGGTGGACGGGGACCTGCACCGCACGTTCGTGCGGCCGGAGCAGGAGCAAACCCCCGAGTACGAACGGGCGATCGCCCCCTTGCGCGCGATCCTAAGTTCCGTTCAGGGCCTACGGTTTCTATACACCGCGATTCTGGTGGGCGACCGGGTGTATTTCGTTCTCGACGCCACTCCGCCCGGGGATGCGGATGGCGATGGGGTTGAGGATCATTCGACGATTATGGAGGTTTACGAGGACCCCGATCCGTTCATGGTCGCGGCGCTGCGGACCGGGGAGGCGATGTCGTCTCCGGAGCCCTATACCGACAAATGGGGGACGTTCATCAGCGGGTACGCGCCCGTGGTGGACTCGCGGGGCGAGGCGGTGGGGATCGTGGGGGTGGACGTCACGACGGAGACCTTTCAGCGGCGTCTTGTGGGGATCCGCCGGGCGGGGTTGTACAGCCTGATCCCGGCTGGGCTTAGCAGCGTGGCGACCGCGGCGGGGGTGTACTGGCTGCGCCGGGCGTCGATGCGTTCGAACCTGCAGAGGCTCAGGTCGGAGGAGGCCCTGCGCATCAGCGAGGAACGGACGCGGCTGATCGTCGATACGACCCTGGACGCCGTGGTCACCATCGACGGGACGGGGGCCATTACCGGGTGGAACAGCCAAGCCGAGGCGACCTTTGGCTGGTCCCGCGAGCAGGTGCTGGGGAAGCTGTTATCCGAAACGATCATCCCGCCGCGATACCGTGAGGCTCATAACCAGGGGCTGCGGCGTTATCTGGCGACGGGGGAGAAGCGGGTGCTCAACAAGCGGATCGAGATCACGGCTTTGAACAGCCGGGGCGAGGAGTTCCCCGTGGAGCTGGCGATCGCGCCGGTGAAGGCGGGGGACTCGGTGGCCTTTAGCGCTTTTATCCGGGATATCACCGAGCGCAAGCAGACGGAAGCGCGGCTGGAAGGGTACGCGATCAACCTCATGACGGCGAACGAAAACCTCGAGGCGCAGAAGGAGGAGCTGCAATCGCTGTTGGATACCCAGAAGTCGCTGAACGCGGCGTTGGAGACGGCGAACGATGCCGCCGAGGCCGCCAACCGCGCCAAGAGCGCGTTCCTGGCCACGATGAGTCACGAGATCCGCACGCCGATGAACGGCATCACGGGGATGGTCGACCTGCTGCTGAGGTCGAACCTGACGGCCGAGCAGCGTCGTTACGCCGACGTAGCCCGTTCCTCCGCGGACGCCTTGCTGGCGCTGATCAACGACATTCTGGACTTTTCGAAGATCGAGGCTGGGCGGATGGAGCTGGACGCGGCGGTTTTTTGCCTGCATGACGCTCTGGACGACTGGGTGGGTGCTTTTGCGCCGCGGGCGGCGTCGAAGGGGCTGGAGTTGTTCGTGGTGGCTCAACGGGAGGTGCCTTGCGCGGTGATCGGCGACCCGTCGCGGCTGCGCCAGATCGTCTCGAACCTGATCAACAACGCCCTGAAGTTCACGGACCGGGGCCAGATCGTGCTGCGTGCCAGCCTCGAGGAGGACTTGCCGGAGCACGTCGTGGTGCGTTTCACGGTCAGCGACACGGGCATCGGCATTCCGCCGTACTGGATGGATCGGCTGTTCAAGCCTTTTTCGCAGGGGGACGCGTCCACGACCCGCAAGTATGGGGGGACGGGGTTGGGGCTGGTGATTTCCAAGCAGTTGGCGGAGTTGATGGGCGGGCGGATGGGCGTGCAGAGCGAGGAAGGCAAGGGCTCGACGTTCTGGTTCACAGCGCGGCTGGGCAAGGGGGCGAAGGGCGCTAAAGCGGGGGCGGCTGGCGAGGATGGGGGCTCGCCCGCGGACCTCAAGGGGTTGCGAGGGCTGCGGACGATGCTGGTGACTGGCAGCTCGACGCACCGGGAAATCCTTGCGCAATTGCTTGCCGAGGTGGATATCGAAGCCGAGGGCGTGGCCGAGCCCTCGGAGGCGCTTGAGCGGCTCCGTGAGAGCGCCGCCCAGGGGGCTCCTTTCCAGTTGGTGATCCTGGACCTGCCCACGGCGGCTGCGGCGCATCTGAGGTGTCTTAGCGCCATCTCCGATTCGCCGGAGCTCCGTGACATGCGCGTGGTCCTGATCGCCCCGATCAACGCTCAGGTCGACCTGCAGAGCCCCGGCTACCGCTGCAGCGTCTGCCAGCTGACCAAACCGGTTCGGCGGTTCGAGTTGATCCAAGCGTTGCTCGCGCTAACCAGCCCATCGCGCGAACCGGGCGCCGGGGCGATCGGGTCAATGGGTTCGGCTGAGGCACCGAAGCCCGCTGCTGAAGCTGCTGCGCGACCTGCCCAGCGGATCTTGCTGGCTGAGGACAACGAGGTGAACCAGCTGGTGGTGACGGAGGTACTGGCCCACGCGGGGTACGCCTGCGACGTGGTGGGTAACGGGCAACAGGCGGTTCAAGCGGTGTCGGAGCGTGCTTATGACCTGGTCCTGATGGACTGCCAGATGCCGGTGATGGACGGCTTTGAGGCGACGCGGGTGATCCGGCAGGCGGAGGCCGAGGGTCGTGTGCCCCGCGGCAAGACCGGGCGGTTGCCGGTGATCGCGCTGACCGCCAATGCAATCCGCGGGGATCGGGAGCTGTGCTTGGCGGCGGGGATGGACGAATATCTGACCAAGCCCTTTGACCCCGACGATCTGCTGAAACTGGTGAGGGTATTCCTGGACCGGCCGATGGGCCTGGGCGGTGGGGTGTTACTCGAGCCGGCGGCTGCGGGGGGTGGCCCGAGCGTGCCGGTGGCGGGGGAGTCGGGCAGGGGCACTGCGGCTGGCATCGGCGTTCAGCGGGCGGATGTGGGGGAGTTCCCGTTTGATCTGGACGACCTCTTTAAGCGTTGCATGGGGAACGTGGGGCTCTTGAAGACCCTGCTGGACATGTTCTGCCAGCGTGCGCCGGAGGATCTGGAGCGGATCGCGGCTGCGATT
>JAJUHR010000207.1 GCA_029267795.1 Planctomycetota bacterium | reverse complement strand
TGCAGGAGATAGTCGAAGGGGGCGGAGTTTCCGCTGACGACCGGTTGTCGCGGCACGCGCAGCCCGAGCAGGACCTTCAGGAAGCGGTGCAGTTCGTCGGCGCTACGGGGACGCAGCGACTCGAGTTGGCGAAGGTAATCGCCAGGGGTCAAGTGCGATCGTCGGGGCAAGGGTCCTCTCCACTAAGGGGTTCGGTCCGCAGGCTGGTATCGTCCGACATCGCCTGGTAGAGCAAGGACCGCAAGGACTTCGGATCGCCCGCGGGATTGAACACCTCTGCTTCGTTCGGCTTGGGGTGATCCGGATCACCGTTCGGCGAGGCGGCGAGCTTGAGGTCCAGCTTGAGCAGGTCCAGGCAAGCGCGGCGGGCGACGTCTTCGTCGCCGTCGCCGGTGGCGAGACGGATCAGGCGGCCGGCGGCGAGAAGACGGTACCGGCTGAGCAGGATCTGGGTTTGCAGGTCGGCGAGGAGGCACAGGCCGTGGAGGGCTTGGTAGTTGTCCCTGTCCGCAATCCACACGGCCAGGTCGTCCGGGCTGAGGTGGTATTCCTGGGCCAAAGTCACCAGGTCTTTTTGGGCGGCGATGAGGTCCTGGATCAACCGCTGCCTGCGCTTGATGCCGATCTTGGGTCTCGAAGACATGCTTGCTCTCTGTAACGTGGCGCGTGCCTAGAGATGGGTTTATTTTTCGAAAGAAATGTTCCGGGTTGTGCTGTTAATGGGCATGGTCCTACGGCTCGTGAGGCGTGCTGGCGGCCGATGGGGCGTCGACCAGCCGCATGAGGGCGTCTTCCCGAGGCCCACCCAGTTCTTTGAGCCGCCGATCCAGTCGCTGGCGTTGTTCAGGGGTCAAGAAGAAGTGAACCGCGACCGGCCATTCTTCGATCGGTTGGGGTGGGCGGGGGGAGGGCGGTAACTCTCGGAGCGAGAGCAGTGCCTGGAGCTGCCCGAGTTGCTCTGGGAGGTGCTCGGCTAGTTGCTCGAGGGGCAAGTGATGGTTCAACTCGGCCAGGAGGGAGGCGCGTTTGAATGGATCGTCGCGGCCCTGGAGGCGGTTGAGCGTGGCGAGCAGGAGCAGCGCCTCTTGGTCGTCCACGTGCCAGACCACGCACCGGGCTTCGTGGCGGCCGATCTGTTTTAACGCGGCGGCGCGGTGGTGGCCGTCGAGGATTTGGTATGAGTCGGGTTCGGGCATGGGCCGGACGATCAGCGGGGGATAGCGATCGGCGCGTTTGAGGTGCTGAGCGAGCTTTGCGAGCAACGGGGGTTGCATCACGTTGCTGTTCGAGGGGTGGGGACGGAGTCGATCGAGCGAGATGTTCATGATTTGCATGTTCAGAAATCCGAAGGCGAAGGTTTACGATCCGAAGCGGCGGCCGCGCGGTTCTGACGGCGGTGGTCTTTGAGGTAATAGACCGGTTCGCTGTGAAGCCTGTCGCTGGCGCAGCGGAGCAGAGAGATCAGGTCGGCGTCGGCGGTGGCTTTGCCTGCGGAAGAGGCTCGGCGCCAGCGCAGCAGTTCCTTGAGCAGCCACTGGCGCTGCGTGTGGGGCAACGCCTGGATGCGTGTATAGGTTTGACGCATGGCGGCGAGGGATGCGGGTTCGATGCCGACGGATTGAAAGGCGTCGGCGAGGCGGGCGTCGAAGGGGTGGGGCGGCCGGCGGTAAGCCGTCATGCCGGCGCGTTCGAAGAAGGGGTGGACGCGTCCCATGGCGGCGAGCGCCTCGGTGAAGGGCGTTTGGGGATCGGATAAAGAGGCCTTGACCAGCCTGACCGCCAGGCCCAGGCCGCGCCACTGGGGGTGCACGACTACTCTGCTGATGCAGCGGAGCTCGGCGCTCAGCGCCACGGCGCGGTCGCGAGCGTTCTTGAGGGTGCGGTACCGGGCGTGGAGGGCCCAATCTCGCAGCTGGCAATTGAGGCTGGGCAACGATTCGACGAGCACGCCAACGAGTTGGTGTTCGCAGGGGCGTCCCAGGTACCGGCCGCTGACGGCCGGCTGGTGGTGCTGGAGGGTGAGGACGCGCGTGGCTGTGGCTGGCCTGTTCGCTTTGTAGTGGTACTCGGCCAGCTGGGTGTAGTCGCGTAGGTCACCGCGGGTGAGGTGGAGCTGATCCTCCGGTTTAGGCGCGGGCAGCGACACGAATCTTTGGTGCAGGGAGGCGGTCATGGGTTTGTCGGCGAGGCGGCGGTCTGCGCATTGGGAGAGCGGGTGAGGATGTCGATCCGTGCGCCGAGGTGTTTTTCGATCAGCATGTCCGGCTCGAGCGGCTCCAAGAGGTCATCGTGAGAAGTGGCGGCGATGAAGCAGACACGGCGGCTGGAGTCGGCGAGTCGACGGGTCCATTTGCGAACGTTCCTGGCGATGACGGCGGCGGTGAGGCGGTCGAGGGTTGCGCCAAATTCGTCTGCGAGAACGACGTGGAACAACGCTGGTGGCCCGGCTTCGACGGTGGCCATGGTCTGGGCGAGGTGAAACCGGTATCGCTGGCCGTCGGAGAGCTGCGAGGGCGAGCGCAACATCACAAAGGCGTCCGCGAGGCCGGCCATGCTCAGCAGGTGCAACGCCCGTTCGAGGTTGGGGCAAAGTGTGGCGAGCGAATCGACCAGGGGTTGTTCGGGCAACGAAGGCAATCGATCGAAGCGGATGGCTTGGACCTCGGGCTGATGGGCGAGGGTGTCGGCAATCAGCCGGAGCACCGTGCTTTTTCCGCTGCCGCTGGGTCCGGTGACGAAGAGGACGTGGCCTGGGAGCAGGTCGATGGCCGTTGGGGGGATGAGCGTCATCGAACGGGTCTCGTCGACGCCCAGGCCGAACATGGAAGCGACCTGGAGGACGTTGGGCGAGGGCGCGACGGCGGTCGAAAGCGATTGTACGATGGTGATTCGCATGGTTCTTAGGGGGCGGTGTTTGGCCGGAAGCCCGAGCGGGGTCGTGGGCAAGCAAGATCGTTTGGATACGGGGCTAGAGTTGGGCAAGCGTCTGGAGCGTGCGGAGGTGTTCGCGGACGCGGTGGAGGCTTTGTTCGCTGAGTGAGACCGCGCGGCGGAGGCTGTGCCCCTCGAGCACGATGAGTTCTCCGGTGCGGCGCAGGGGCTGAGGCAGCTGATCGCCGTGACGGATCAAGAACGCGAAGAGGGGCGAGTTCATTCTTTTGAGCAGCCTGGCGAGGCGGCGTCGGAGCTTTCGCGGGGGTTGCCCGCTGAGGCGTGCGATATCGACGACTGGGACGCCGTGGCGGTAGACCTGCTCGACGAGGACACGATCGGTGGCGGGCAGGTGGCTGGCACGATCGAGGAGCCGCTCGATATCGTCCCGGTGTCTGTGCCGTCTTTCGGCCGTCTCATACGTGACGCTTGTGATGGCCGGGTGCATCCGAAAAACTCAAATCCTGTTCAACAGCTTATGAACTATCGACGATAGTTAAGGAGACTTTAAACGGTTTCCGGGGGGTTCGATGTTTTTCCAAATTCGGCCCACCGATGAAGACCGTCGGAGAAATCGTTCGGGAACGTCGTGAAGGTTTGGGGCTGACCCTGTCGACTCTGGCCCGTGCCGCGAAGACGACGAAGGGCTACCTGTCGATGATCGAGAACCGAAGGGTGGCTCACCCGCCTTCGAAGCAGGTGCTTGAGGCGCTGGAGCGAGCCCTGGGGATCCCCAACAAGCTGCGGCGCGCTGCGGAGTGGGAGTGCACGCCACCGGCGATCCAGGCGGAGATGGCCCGGCTGGCCGAACACGCTCGGCGAGGGGAGGAATTCGCGCAATGGGTAAGGTCTTCGACGGAGCGGCTCGGTGGGGCTGCCGCCCTGGAGTGTCTGGTGGGTTCCGACGAGCTGAGCCCGCGGCTGCGGAAGACCCTGGGGGATGGGCTTGCGGCTTGGGCTGGGGAATCTTTGGCACGGCCGACGCCGCGGAGCGTGCCGCTGGTCCAAAACGCGGCGGAGTGGGTGGTTCAAGGGATGGGGACGGGGGTCGGTCGCATGGGCTTGGTGACGTACATCGAGTGCCCCGAACTGATCGACCCGAAGGCTTTCGCGACGCGGGTGGTTGGAGCGGCGATGGCCCCGGACTACCGCGAGGGCGACGTGGTCGTGTTTTCTCCCACAGCCGAGGTCGCCGACGGTCGCGATGGCATGGTGATTTTCGGATCGGGTCATGCCCCCACCTTCAGTCGCGTGTTTTTCGAGGGCGAGCGGGTGCGATTACAGCCGCTGAACCTCGAGTTTTCACCGATCGTTGTGTCTCGGAAGAGGGTCCGGGCCATGTACCGGGCGGTTTGGCGTTTCCAGAAACTCGACTAGATCGGTGTGCGCCGC
>JAJUHR010000442.1 GCA_029267795.1 Planctomycetota bacterium | reverse complement strand
TGCGGACAGGTGATCCGAGGCGTGGCCACCCCACACGATTGCAAGCTCTTCGGCACCGCGTGCACCCCGATCAACCCCCTGGGCCCTTGCATGGTCAGCTCGGAGGGCACCTGCCAAGCGTGGTTTAAGTACAACCGTTCCCGCGAGTCACGGCCCGGGGCGCACTCCTCGGACATCCACCAAGCTTCACTACCCTCGATCGAAGCCGCTCCAGCATGAGCAGCAGCAGAACAACCTCGCCCCCTTCTCCCTCTCCGCGAAGCCCGATCGCCGCTTCCGCGGACCGATCGAAACACATCGTGTTTGCGCACGGCGGTGGTGGGCAGCTCACCGACGAGCTCGTAAACCACCTGATCCTCCCCCGCATCGGCAACGACGTCCTGAACCAGTTGCTGGATGCGGCGGTCATGCCCGCAGCCCCTGGCACCCGGCTGGCGCTGACGATCGACAGCTACGTGGTTCAGCCTTGGGCGTTCCCGGGCGGCAACATCGGCCACCTGGCGGTTTCAGGAACGGTCAATGACCTAGCTGTGTGCGGCGCCCAACCCCTGGGCATTGCGATGGGTCTGATCCTGGCGGAGGGCTTCGCCAAGAGTGACCTGGAGCGCGTGCTGGACTCAATCGCCGCCGTCAGCGACCAAGCGGGCGTGCGTGTCGTCACGGGCGATACCAAGGTCGTCGGTCGGGCCCACGCCGACGGCATCTACATCACCACCGCGGGGGTGGGGCTTGTCCCCGAAGGGCGGGACCTTTCGCCTTCGCGGGTCGAGCCCGGCGATGTTCTGATCCTTAACGGTCCGATCGGGGAGCACGGCTTGGCGGTCATGCTCGCGCGTGAAATGCCCGAAGTGCAGAGCGTGCTGCGGAGCGACGCGGCGCCGCTGAACCACCTGATCGACCGTGTGCTGCACGGTGCGGGGAACGCGGTGGCGTTCATGCGGGATGCGACGCGTTCAGGCGTGGCCGGGGTCGCGGTGGACCTGGCGCGCCAAACCGGTTGGCACGTCACGCTCGACGAGACGCGGATCGAGGTCCGCCCCGAGGCCCAACACGCCGCCGATATGCTCGGCGTGGACCCGCTCGAAGTGGCCAACGAAGGCAAGGTGGTCGTGGTGGTGCGGCCGGACGCGTCAGACCGAATCTTGGAAGCGATGAGGACGGACCCCTTAGGCGCGTCAGCTCAGGTCATCGGGCACATCGGCGATACCCGGGACGGCGTCTGCGAGCTGCGGACGAGGATCGGAGGGAGGCGCGTGCTACAAAAACCTTACGGAGAGCAATTGCCCCGGATTTGTTGAACCCGTGGTCGTTCGGACAGCGGGACACCGGTGATGGACCAGAACACGGCAACCCCCCACGAAAGCCCGGCTCCGGCTAGCTTTCTGCCCAAGGCCGAATTCCCAGCCCTCGTTCGGGTCCTGCGCGACGAAGGCTACACGGTGATCGCCCCGGTCGTCGAACAAGAAGTGATCATGCTCCGCCCGATCACCGACGCCAGCCAGATCGCCCGTGGCGTGCGCGACGAACAGGACGGCGGCCGATACCGGCTCATGCCGGGAGACCCCGATCAGTACTTCGAATACGTGGTGGGGCCCGACAGCCCCAAGCGTTTCTTTTTCCCGCCGACGCAGCGTCTGTTTACGATCCACATCGAGGGCGAGCGGTTCGTTGTGGATCGGGGCCAACCCCCGCCTCCCAAGCTGGCTTT
>JAJUHR010000025.1 GCA_029267795.1 Planctomycetota bacterium | reverse complement strand
GGCGGCGGCGCCGGCGACGCGCACCTCGTGGCGGAGCGGGTCGATCGCCACCTGGCCGACCTGGACGAGGGAGTCCTCATCCTCGGTCTCGTTGCGGGACTGGCGGCGGAGGGCCACCTTGATGCGGGCGATCAGCACCCGGGCGCTGAAGGGTTTGGTGATGTAGTCATCGGCGCCGAGCTCCAAGCCGGTGACCACGTCGGCTTCCTCGCCCTTGGCGGTGAGCATGATAATTGGGATCGAAGCGGTGGCGGGGTCGGAGCGGCAGAGGCGGCAGACGTCCAGGCCGTCGGTGCCGGGGAGCATGACGTCCAACAAGATTAAGTCGGGCGGGTCCTGCCGGAGGGCTTGGAGGGCCTGCTCGCCGGTGCTCGCCAGGCGGATCGAGAAGCCCTCGCGTGTCAGGTTGTGTCGGAGCACTTCCTGCAGATCGGTCTCGTCCTCGACGACGAGCAACTTGGCCCGAGGCGGGTGTTCCGCGGCTGGGGTCGTCACCGGCCTGCTTTTGGCTTTCATCGGCTGCGACCTCCCGGAAAGCGTGGCCTGGCCGGTGCCTGCAGGGTGTTCAACCGTCCGGCTGGCAAGCGGTGCAACCCGGAGTGAGTCCCGTAAACGTTATGATAGGCGACTGCCATGCTCTGGTGCTCCCTGTCAGGGTGTTTTTTTCACTCGGGTGTGTCGCCACGGAGCTCGGGGTGGCCGTGGTGGAGCAAGACGACGCCACGGTCAATCCCGAGGCAGAGCATAGTGGGTTCCCCAGCCCTGCGCCCGGACATTGGCGAGCGGAAAGAAAGCGGAGGATTCACCCTCACCCAGCCTCTCCCTCGAGGGAGAGGGGTTAAGAGAAACCGCGGGCTGCCACCCGCGGCTAGTTTGGGGTCTGCACAGCGCCATTTATTAACATTTATCAATCATTGGTACCCTTACTCTGTTACCACCGGCGGCTATTGGCGGGTCCGCTGCGCTTGACCCGTCCTACCAAGATGGTGCGCACAGCGCACCCTATGAATTGGCAGGTCGATGAGTTGCCCTACGAATAGTGCGCACAGCGCCCTACGACACTGGGGCACGCTGCGCTTAGCCCCAGGCACCCTCGTTCGAGCAACACCGCTTGCAAGCAAGCGGTGGCACCCATGAGTCCGCCGTGAATTCACGGCGGACTCAATCATCGGCAGGTCGATGACCTGCCCGACGTTTCTCCCTAGAACAGGAGTTGGAACTGAGCCCTTAAGGCGACTTGGCCGTCTTCGTTGGCGGCGTCGTTGAGCAAGCCCAGCCCGGAGAAGCCGCCGCTGTAAAGGCTCGTCGTGCTGGAGCTGGTGATCGGATCGAGGGCGTAGAGGACGTCCAGGGTGAACTTGGCGCTGTGTTTGCTCAAGTAGTAGTTGGCGCCGACGGTGACGATGCTGACGTCGGTCTGGTTGCCGGGGGCTTCGTCGTCGAGGCTGAGCCACTCGTAGCGAGCGAAGGGCTCGAACTTGTCGGGGACGATCATGTAGCCGCCCTGGATGACGGCGCCGTAGTTGTGCAGGTCGGGCCCGCCGGTGTCGGTGGCCTGGGTGTGCTGTCCGATGAAGGCGGCGTAGGCGTTGAAGCCGGCGATCTCGACGGAACCGTCGGCGGTCCAGGAGAAGAAGCTATCGATGGGCTCGCCGGTGTCGGCGGTGTCGCCGTCGCCGTTGAAGTCGTTGAGGCTACCGGTTTCCTGGTTCTGGTAGTGGAAGGCGGCGCCGATGAACAGGCCGGTGGGTTCTCCGGACCAGGAGGCGAAGTCGTCCATCTGTTTCCAATCGCCGCTGAGGCGGGCGTCGAGGCGGGCGGTGAATGCCAGGTCGGTGTGGTCGTTGTTGAAGTCCTTGCCGGAGGCGAAGGTGCCGCCGAGTTCGCCGGCGTTTTGGCCGTCGTTGATCATCAGGGCGGCGCGGAGCGAGTCGGTCTTGAGGGTCAGGCCGGCACCCTCGGTGTAACCGAGGGAGTAGACCTCGTTGACGACGGAGCGTTCGACGGCGAGCTGCCGCCTGGAGCTGGTGAGCTCTTCGCGGAGGAAGGGGGCCTTGTATCGGCCGAACACGGCGCTGAGGCCGTCGGCGAACTCGTGCTCGATCTTGCCGAGCTCCAGGCCGATGGTGCCGGTGTTGCGGTCGGCGACGATGACGGCCTCGTAGAGGAGCTTGGGGTCGCCGATGTGGCCTTCGAAGTTGAGCTTGGTGCGGCGGAACTGGAAGCCGGACTCGTTGTCGTCGATGCCGTCGCTGGTAGAGGCTTCGTTGTCGCGCGAGTTGTAGATGTAGCGGAATTGCAGCTGGCCGCCGAGGTTCAGGAGGAACTTGCCGTCGGCGGAGGCGAGGAAGAATTTTTTGTTCCAGCCGGCGGTCATGGCGGTGTCGGCGAGGCTGGCGCGGGTGTCGGCGTCGGCGAGGACGTCGTGGACGATGGCTTTGAGCTCCTCGGCGCGGCGCTGGTCGAGCCAGGTGCTGTGGTTTTCAGCGCGGAGTTGAGCGACCTGTTCCTTGAGCGATTGCAGTTCCTGCTGGGCGGCGGTGAGCTGGGCGATCTTCTGCTGCAGGTCGTGGAGCTGGTCGGGCGAGATCGAGCTGCCGGGGTCGGCCAGCGCGACGGTTGCGGCCGTGATTACCAACCCGGCGGACGTTTTCTGGGGCCATTTTTTGGTGTGTTTCATGAAGGTCTCCTTAAAAAGCGGGTGCCTGAGCGGTCGGCAGCAGAGGGTAGACCCCGAGTGTCAGAGTTAAGCTCAGGGCTTGTTAGAAATGGATTAGCGGGGAGGGAAGACGGGTTTGACACATGCGATGCGGCACTGGGGCACGCTTCGCTTAGCCCCAGGCACCCGCCGGAGGAGAGTTTCGCACGTGCGCGTTAGGTACTGGGGCACGCTGTGCTTAGCCCCAGGCACCCCCGTTCGAGCAACACCGCTTGCAAGCAAGCTGTGGCACCCATGCCCATGAGTCCGCTGTATGTTTACGGCGGGCTCAATCATCGGCAGGTCGATGACCTGCCCAATGAGTGGTCCGCACAGCGGACCTTACGGATGGGGGTTCGAGAACGGGGATTTAGCGGAGGACTTGGCGGACGGCGTGGAGCACGGCGTCGTGGATCGAGCCGTTGGTGGCGATGATGCCGCGGTTGTTCGCCAGGGTGCTGCCGCGGGAGAAGTCCAGGGGTTTGCCGTCGACGTCGGTGACGCGTCCGCCCGCTTCCTCAACGGCGATCATGCCGGCGGCGTGGTCCCAGATTTTTTCGCGGTAGTCGGCCCGGGTGGGCAGCCGCAGGTAAATCGAGGCGTCCCCGCGGGCGACGGTGGCGTATTTGGCCTGGCTGTCCATGCGGAGGGGCTCGGCGGTGATGTGCAGGAGCTGGGCGATTTGTTTCGAGGCGGCTTGGTCGGAGTGCTCCGACTCGACCGATTCACAGAAGCGGGCTTGGGCGGTGTCGGAAGCGGTCGCCACGTGGGCGGGCTGGCCGGGGGCGGGTTCCCAAAGCGGCAGGGCCTGGGTGCCCTGGCCTCGCGCGGCGACGAGCAGCACCCCGGTGCCGCGGGATCCTGCGAAGGGCAGGTTGGGGCAGGCCAAGGCCCCCAGTGCCACCTGTCCGTTTTCGATCAGTGCCAGGGCGATGGCGTACTGTTCGCCGCGGAGGAACCCCTTGGTGCCGTCGATGGGGTCGAGGGTCCAGAATCGTTGGGGGGAGTGATTGGAGCCGGGGGAACCCTTGGTGTCGTGGCCGCCGCGATCGATCCAATCGAGGACCTGGGACTCGGTGAGGGGCTTGCCGATGGCTGCGGCGACTTGTTCGACGACGACCTTGCGGACGGCGGCGTTGGCGTCCTGGCGCAGCTCGGCGGCGTTTTCCTCGGCGAGGATGCGGTCCTGGGGGAATTGGGCGGCCAGGTGGGCGCAGACGACGGCCTGGGAGGCGAAGTCGGCGACGGTGACGGGGCTGCGGTCCTTTTTCTGGAGGGTCTCGGGGGTGACCAGGCGCTGCTGGACCGACCGGCACGCCCGAGCGGCGAGGCGCACGGCGTCGATGGCGGCTTGGCGTTCCCTGGCCCACGGTGTGGTCTTGGTCGATCCGGGTTCGGATTTGGTATTCGTGATGGGCATGGTTTTGGGCGCCTTGGTTGGATGCGGCTAAGGGATTCGGATCCTTGAGTGTAGGGACATCATACCCGCGATGGGGTTTTTCATTTCGGTGCGGTGAGGCGGACCCGGCTGAAGCGGAAGCGAGCCTCCGTTGTGCGGCGGGCCCCGGGCCTACTGTGGCCGGACCTGATGAGGGATATATCGGCCGGGGCTGATAATGCCTTTGGGGTCCAGCAGTCGCTTGATTTGCTGGGTGACGTCCCAGAACACGGAGGGTTGGGCTGACAGCTTGGCGTAACCTTGGGGCCCGGTGCGGTACGGGATGTAACCGGCGGGTATCAGTGTGGTGATCAGTTCCTCGTAGCAGGCCTGGGCGTGGGCGACCTCGTCGGGCAGGGTTTTGTCGAACGCGATGTTGGTTACGCCGATCATGGCTCGTTCGGTGATCATGGTGAAAGTGACGAGCGGGTCGAAGCCGTGCTTGAGGTAGATGGGCGTGACCAGGTCCATCAGTTCGCGGGCCAGGGCGCCGCGTGAGGGCAGGACGGGGGAGACCCAGATGAGCCCGGCGTTGGTATCGCGCGGGTCGAGGGGCTGGGGCTTGCTGGGGTCGCGCAGCCGCCAGCCTGCGCCGGTGAGCGCGTCGTCGGAGGGGATGCCCTTGAGCAGGTCGTAGGGCGGCTTGAGCAGGCCGAGCAGATCGGTGAGGCGGCGGCCCAGGCCGAGGCGGCGGAGCAGCCACGCCGCGGTTTGTGCCATGGTGATTGTGGGGTCGCCGACGAACTGCAGGCGGTACCCGCGGAGGGCTTTTCGGACGGCGTCTTGGATGGCTCTGACCGTGGCGCGTGTGCCGTAGATTCCGCCCAGGCCGTTCCAGGCGCCGATGCGGTAGGAGCGGCGGAGTTTTTGGCGGACGTCGTCAGGCAGCGGGGTTTTGCCGGCGGTCAAGCCCCAGGGGTAGCGTATCCGCGAGGAGAGCACGCGCAGGTCGTTGCCGATGTGGATCGTGCTCTGCAGCAGGCCCTGCAGGCGGAGGGGCTGGAGGCGGTCGATCAGGTCGGCCAAGTCGGCGTCGTGGGGGGCGGCGAAGAAGAAGGCGGAGAAGGCCTCGGGGCGGGGCATGACCCAGAGGCCGATGCGGGTGACGATACCGAAGTTGGACTGGCAGAACAAGCCGTCGAGCATCGGGCCGACGCCGTAGCGGTAGACGCGGTGGGCCTTGGCGCCGCTGTAGTGTCCGAAGCCGGTGTCGAGGATGCTGCCGTCGGGCAGGACGACCTGCATGCCGCAGGTGTTGAGGTAGTGGTCGCCGCAGCGGGTGTGACCGAAGCCGCGGTCGAGGGTGTTGCCGACGAGGCTGGCCTCGAGGCCGGCACCGGTGCTGTCCATCCACAGGCTGGTCTTGTGCTGTCGCAGGTAGTCGTGCAGTTGTTTCTGGGTGACGCCGGCTTCGACGACGACGTAGCCGAGCTGCGAGTCGTGCTCGAGGATGCGGTTCATGCGTCCGAGGTCCACGATCACCTGCCCGTCGGTGGGGGCGCAGGCGTCGCCGTAGCCCCAGTTGCGTCCGCGGGAGATTGGGTACAGCGGGACGAGGTGTTCGGAGGCGATCTTGACGATCTGCTGGACCTGTTCGGTCGAGACAGGGAAGAGGACGGCTGCCGGCCGCGTGCCCCAAGGGGAAGTGCTGCGGGCGTATTGGTCGATCAACCGATCCTGGGTCTTGACGTATTCGTCGCCGAGCACGGCGGACCAAGCACCGATCGCCTGACGGAGTTGCTCGTTCATCCGCATCACCCCCGTGATCGCCCCTGCATGGTATCGGACAGCTTACACTGCGGCTGCATATGCCCGGGATGACCGGGGCCGATTATCGCTCTACCAAACGGCGGGTGGTCACCCGAAACTGTTAAAAAACGCGGTGCGGGATCGCGTGGGCGGTGCCTACATTTCTGCGGCGGTTCGCCGGCTGCGATAGGCGCGGCGCATCATGAACAAGCCCAATTCGAACAGGCCCCAGAGCGGGAAGCTGAACAGGAGCATGCTGATCACGTCCGGCGGGGTGAGCACCATGCCGAGGGCGAAACAGGCGAAGATGCAATGCCGGCGGTAACGGGCGAAGAATTCGGGGTCGATCAGCCCCGTCCAGCCGAGCACCTGCATCACCACGGGCAACTGGAACGCGACCACCACGCCCAGGGAGGTGAACGCCACGAAGGAGAGATAGCTGCTGATCTCGATCAGCGGGACGATCAGGGATTGGGAGGCCAATTGGACGGCGTGGGTCTGTCCGTCGAGATGGACCTTCAACTGCTTTTCGTGGGCGTTGTACCAGATCTGGCCTTCGCGCGGATCGGGTGGGTCTGCACTAAGCGATGGGACGGAGGCTCCGGAAGTGGTGGATGCAGGCACGCCCCCGCCCCCGGAAGCCTCGGAACTCCCGGAAGGAGGCGTAGGAGACATGGGCGCTGCGTGGTTAGTGCTGCTTGTCTCTGTTGCGACGGGTTCAGCGGTGTGCTGCGACGGCCCCCAGAACGTCGAGAAAAAACGGGAGGGTTCTCGGTAGCTCACCTCGGGGTAACTGGCAGAAAATGAGATCAAGAACCAGAGCGTGATCGGGAGCATCACGTAATAAAAGAAAAGCACGCCGAGGAGCGTCATTGCGGCGCTGAACGGGGCAATGAGGAAGAACGTGCGACGCTCGGCGGGGTACAGGCCGACCGCCACGAACCGCCAAGCCTGATAGAGCACCCAGGGTGAGGCGAGGATCAGGGCCGCGACGGTGCTGACCTTCATGTAGAGGGCGAAGCCTGCCACGGGGGAAAAGGCGTAGGTTTGTGCGGGCACGCCGGCGCCGCGCAGGGCATCCAGCAGCGGGGCGCACAACCAGGCGATCAGCGGGCGGGTGAACAGCAGGGTGGCGGCCAGGGCGACGCCGACCCCCAACAAGGCGTAGATCGACCGCCTGCGGAGCTCTTCCAGGTGTTCCGCAAAGCTCATCGGGATATCGGCGGGTGGGTCGTCCAAGGGGTCCATGGCGGAGCATTCTATCCCTACCCTCCAGCGGTCGTGGGCGGGCCTTCGAAATGGCGGTCTTCACGGCACCGCTTGCAAGCAAGCGGTGGCACCCGGCGCACTCTACGAAAAGGGTTCGGCGGGTCGAAGGCCCGCCCTACGACTACGACTACGACTGGGGCACGCTGCGCTTAGCCCCAGGCACCCGACCATCGCGGCACATGTGTTTGGTGGGTTTCGCTACGCTCAACTCGCCCTATTCGTTTATGCACACAGCAGCCTCGCCTTCGGGCTCGGCCTGCTGTGTGGCGCCCGAGTGTCAAACCGCGGGTTGCCACCCGCGGCTATTGGCGGGTCCGCTGCGCTTGACCCGCCCCTACGAGGTTGCAAGCCCGCCGTGTGTTCACGGCGGGCTAAATGATTGGCAGGTCGATGACCTGCCCTACGAGTTGAGGGATGCGCATAGCGCAGCCTACACGTCCAGCTCCTGGGCTTCGGGGGCGCGTTCCATGATGAAGCGGAGGCGAGCGGAGGGGTCTTTGCCCATCAGGTCGCCGATGACGCGGTCGGTCTGCAGAGCGTCGACGATTTCGACGCGGAGCAGGCGGCGGGTCCTGGGGTTCAGCGTGGTCTCCCACAGGACCTTGGGCATCATCTCGCCGAGGCCTTTGAAGCGGACGATCTCGGGCTGGGCGCGGCTGCGGGCGTGCTGGGTGAGGATGCGGTCGCGGTCGGCGTCGTCCTGGGCCCAGTGGGTCTCCTTGCCGAGGTCGATGCGGTAGAGCGGCGGCTGGGCGATGAAGACCTTGCCGGCGGAAATCAGGCCGGGCATGTGGCGGTAGAGGAACGTCAGCAGCAGCGTGGTGATGTGGTTGCCGTCGGAATCGGCGTCGGCCAGGAGGATCACGCGCTGGTAGCGCAGCCTGGACAGGTCGAAGTTTTTTCCGAAGCCGCAGCCCAGGGCGGTGACGAGGTCGGCCAGCTCTTTGTTCTCGAGGACTTTGCTGAGGGTGGCTTGTTCGGTGTTGAGGACCTTGCCGCGGAGCGGGAGGATGGCCTGGTGGGTGCGGTCGCGGCCTTGTTTGGCGGAGCCACCGGCGGAATCGCCTTCGACGATGAACAGCTCGCTGCCGTCGGCGCGGGGGTGCAGGCAGTCGGCGAGCTTGCCGGGCAAGTTCAGGCGGTGCGCGTCGGCACCCCTGCGGGTGACCTGCTGGTGGGCGGCGCGGGAGGCTTCGCGGGCGCGGGCGGCCAGGACGATGCGGGCGACGATCGCGTCGGCGGTGGTGCGGTTGTGGTTGAGCCAGTGCTCCAGGGCGGGGCGCACGGCGGAGTCGACCTGGGCCTGGGCCTGGGGGTTGTTGAGCCGGTCTTTGGTTTGGCCCTGGAACTGCGGGTCGGTCATGAAGACGGAGAGGATGCCGACGAAGCCTTCGCGCATGTCGTCGGTGGTGAGGTTGATGCCTTTGGGGGCGAGGTTGTGGGTATCGATGTAGTTGCGTAGGGCCTTGCCGACGCCGGCGCGCAGGCCGTTTTCGTGCGTGCCGCCGGCGGGCGTAGGGATGCCGTTGACGTAGCTGCGCAGCTGCTCGGTGGTGGATTCGGTCCACTGCAGGGCCAGCTCGATGCGCAGGCCGTTGTCTTTGCTCAGGAGGAACGGGGTGTCGTGGACGGGCTTGCCGCCGGTTGAGGCCCCCTGCTCGATTAGCTTTTTGAGGTAGTCGGCCAGGCCCTGCTCGTGGCGGAAGGTGTGCTTGAGGCGGTTGAGCTGGTCGTCGAAGGTGACGCGGACGCCCCGGTGGAGGTAGCTGACGATCTCGAGGCGTTCGCGGATGAGGGCGGGGTCAAACTCGGTGCGGGGGAAGATGGTGGGGTCGGGGTGGAAGTAGACGGTCGTGCCGGTGCCGCGGGCGGGGCCGAGTGGTTCGAGCTTGGTCTTGGGCTTGCCGCGGGAGAAGCTCTGCTGCCAGGCGTGGCCGTCGCGTTTGACGGTGGCGACGAGTTCTTTGGACAGGGCGTTGACGACGCTGGCGCCGACGCCGTGGAGCCCGCCGGAGGTTTTGTAGTTGGCGCTGCCGGTGTCGAACTTGCCGCCGGCGTGGAGGGTGGTGAGGATCAGCTCCAGGGCGGAGACCTTGTGCTTGGGGTGTTTGTCGACGGGGATGCCCCGGCCGTTGTCGGCGACGGTGACGGAGGTGCCGTCGCTGTGGAGGGTGACGTCGATCTCGGAGGCGTAGCCGTTCATCGCCTCGTCGACGGCGTTGTCGAGGATCTCCCAGACGAGGTGGTGCAGGCCTGCGGAGCCGACGCCGCCGATGTACATGCCCGGGCGCTGGCGGACCGGCTCGAGGCCTTCGAGGACGGTGATGTCTTTGGCGGTGTAGGTGGCGGTCATAGAGATCGATCGGATCCGGTTACGTTTCAATCATTGGCGACGGTTTAGGATCTTCGGTCGTCGGTTCGCAGCGATACGCCGCGGCTGTGGCTCCATCACTGATCGCTGGGCAACGCGGGGACGACGGGCTCCTCGGGGACGACGCGGGTGAGGGTGCCGCGTTTGATGATCTCGCGGCCGCGACCGCCGCGGCCGGTAACTTCGTATTTCGCGGTGCTGATGGTCTGGGCGCCGCCGCGGCTGGTTTCGACGGTGAGCAGGTCGCGTTCGCCACGGGAGGCGACGAAGCCGAGCACGCGGTCGTCGTCGGCCAGTTTGATGAGCGTCACGCCCTTGCCGGGGCCGGAGAGGAAGTTGACCTCGGCGGCCTTGCAGAGCATGGCGCGTCCGTGCTGGGTGGCGGCGATGAGGGTTTCGTCCCCGCGGACGGTGGCGACGCCGACGACTTCGGCGCCCTCGGCGGGGCGCGCGTACCGCCGGCCGGAGCGCGTGCTGGGCTCGGCGAAGGGCGCGAGGCTGAAGCGCAGGCTGTACCCGTCGCTGGTGACGGCCACCGCGTGGGTGGCGGGCTCGGTCCCTTCCTTGGCGGGGGTGATCCCGGGGAGGACGCGCGGGTCGAGGCTGAACGCGGCGACGATGCGCTCGCCGTCGGCCAGCTTGAATAGCTTCTGGACCGGTTCGCCGTAGCCGGTGGTGGCGGTGACGTCGGCGATCCGGCAGGTGTAGGAGACGCCGAAGTTGCTGAAGAAGACGATGGTGGCGCGGGTGCTGCCGACCTCGGCGGTCAGGACCGAGTCGCCCTCGCGCAGGCGTGTGGTGGAGAGGTCGCGCACTTCCTTCTGGCGTTTGACCCAGCCGTCGCGCGTGACGATGACGACGTTGTCCTCCTCGACGATGAAGTCGTCGGCGGTGAACTGGGGCTCGTCGGTGGCGCTGTCGATGACCGTGAGGCGCGGGTGGGCCTTGCCGTATTGTTGCTGGACCTGCTCGATCTCCTGGCGGACGATGGCCCAGCGGGCGTCCTCGTTGTTCAGCAGGGACTGGACCTGGCGAGCGCGGGCGCGTTTCTCCTCAAGCTCCTTGCGGATGATCAGGATTTCGAGCTTGGCCAGGCGGTAGAGCTTCAGTTCGAGGATCGCGTCGGTCTGCTCGGCGTCGAGGTCGAACTTGGCCATGAGGGTTTTGGCGGCGTCAGCCTTGCCGTCGGACTTGCGGATGATCGCGATGATCTGGTCCAGGGCGTCGAAGACGGTTTCGAAGCCCTGGAGGATGTGGATGCGTCGGTGCAGCTGGGCGAGCTCGTGCTCGAGCCGGCGGGTGACGACCTGGAGCCGAAACAGCAGGAAATTCCAGAGGATTTCGCGCAGGTCGGACCGCTCGGGCCGGCCCACGCCGGGGCTGTCCGTCGGGACCAGGCAGGTGAGGTTGACCTGGAAGTTGCTCTGCAGGGCGGTGTGCTTGAAGAGGTAGGCGAGGAGTTTCTGCTCGTCGGCGTCGGCCTTGATCTCCAGGGCGATGCGCACGTCGTCGGTGGAGAGGTCCTTGACGTCCAATAGCGGAGGGAGCTTCCGGCTCACCACCAGCTCGGCGATGCTTTCGACCAGCGTCGCTTTGTTGACCATGTACGGGATGCTGGTGATGTAGATGGTCTTGACGTGGCGGGTGACCGGGCCGGGCTCGTGGGTGGCGCGGACGCGTACGGCCCCCGAGCCTTCTCTGTAGATCGCCTTGAGCTCCTCGGGGGTGTTGAGGATGCGGCCGCCGGTGGGGAAGTCCGGGCCTTTGATGTACCGGCACAGCTGGGGGGTGCTGAGCTCGGGGTTGTCCAGCAGCTTCACGAGGGCGTTGCACACTTCGCCGAGGTTGTGCGGGGGGATGTTGGTGGCCATGCCCACGGCGATGCCGGTGGCGCCGTTGACCAGCAGGTTAGGGATGCGGGCGGGCAGGACGACCGGCTCGGTGCGGGTGCCGTCGTAGTTGGGGCGGAAGTGGACGGTGTCGTGCCCGATCTCGGCGAGCATTTCGGCGGCCAGGGGGGCGAGGCGGCACTCGGTGTAGCGCATGGCGGCGGCGGAGTCGCCGTCGAGCGAGCCGAAGTTGCCGCTGCCGTCGATCAGGGGCATCCGCATCGCGAAGGGTTGGGCCATGCGGACCAGGGCGTCGTAGATGGCGGCGTCGCCGTGGGGGTGGTAGTTACCCATGACGTCGCCGACGACCTTGGCGCATTTGCGGTGCTTGGCCTCGTGGGTGAGGTTCTGCTGCCACATCGTATAGAGGATGCGGCGCTGCACGGGCTTAAGGCCGTCGCGCACGTCCGGCAGGGCGCGGCTGGTGATGACCGACAGGGCGTAGTTGAGGTAGCGGGACCGGGCGGCCTCGTGGAGGGTGACGACGCCGACATCGCCATTGCCCCCGGGCCCGGCGGGCGGGGTAGGCGAGCCACCACCGCGGCGCGAGCCCCCGGATCCCCCGGAAGTACCGGAACCTCCAGATGCGCCACCGGCAGGCTGCGCGGAGGCGGGCTCATCGAAGAGGGAGGGGGCCGGGTTGTTGTTTCGGGATCGGATCAAAGGTGCGCGCCTTCCGTGGCGGTCAACAAATGACAGCGACTTTAAGCCGGGCAGAAGCCCGCGGTGACCGCAGCGACGATACGCCAGTTTGCCGCTGAAGACAAGCACGGG
>JAJUHR010000445.1 GCA_029267795.1 Planctomycetota bacterium | reverse complement strand
GCTGGTCGGATTGGCTTAAGACGCTGGCGGCGGCGGCGAAGGTGATGGCGCCGGAGTCGGCGAAGAAGTTGTCGCGGAAGTAGAAGTGGCCGGACAGCTCGCCGCCGAACACGGCGTTGCTCTGGCGCATCAGGGCTTTCATGAAGACGTGGCCGACGCGGCCGCGCACGGGCTTGCCGCCGCACCGCTCGATGGTTTCTTTGACGACCCGGCTGGAGCGCAGGTCGTAGGCGACGGCCGAGCCGGGCGCACCGCGGAGGAAGTACGCTGCCAGCCACGCGGTGAGGTGGTCGCAGCCGATGATCTGGCCTTTTTCGTCGGTGAGGATGCAGCGGTCGGCGTCGCCGTCGAAGCAGACGCCCATGTCGGCCCGGTGCTGCCGGACGCCGGCTTGGGTGGGCGCCATGTTCCTGGCCACCAGCGGGTTGGGCTCGTGCACGAACGAGCCGGTGATCTCGAAGTTCAGCGGGACGATCTGCAGGCTTTTGTGATCGCCGAAGATGTACGGGACCATCTTGCCCGCCATCCCGTTGGAGGCGTCGATGAAGACCTTTAGCCGTCGCTGGCCGGGCTTGAAGAACTTCAGGACGTGCCGGCGGTAATCCGGCCAGATGTCGTGCTGTTCGAGCTTGCCCGGCGGTCCACCGGCGCGGATGGAGCCGTGGTCCAGCGATTCGGCGATGGCTTGGATTTCCTTGAGGCCTGTGGTGCCGCCGATCGGGGCGGCGTGGCGTCCGGAGATTTTGAAGCCGTTGTAGTTGATGGGGTTGTGACTGGCGGTGGTCTGGACGCCTCCGGCGCAGTGGAAGTGGTTCACGGCGAAGTAAATGAACGAGGTGTCGCACATGCCCAGGTCGATCACGTTGACCCCTGAGGCGAGCAAACCGTCGATGAGTGCCTCGGCCAGTTGGGGGGAGTGGGGTCGCATGTCTCTGCTGACCAAAATGGTGTTGGCCATCGGGCCATCGGTACCTGCGGCCTGGTTTTTCAGGAACCATCCGGTGGCCAGGCCGACCTTTCGGGCGGCGTCTTCGTTGAGCTTATCGGGGTACGTGGCGCGGATGTCGTAGGCCTTAAAGATTTCACTGAGCATCTCGGGTTCCTCTTCTCCCAGCTCGGGGGGCTTGGCGCCTCGGGCATGGGTAAGCCATGCGGTGAGGTCAGATGATAACGCCGTTCGGCCGCGGGGAAGCGCGGGGCGTGGCCATGACGTCGCCAGCGGGTAGGAATCGGCTACACTTTCGGTGGTGTGGAACCGCGCGTGGATTATCGGCTTTGCGGTGGTTTTGGCTGCGTTGCTGCTGCTGGCCACGCTGTGGGTGGATTCTTCGCCGCCTGCCGCCACCAAGCCCGCGACCATCGAGGGGCCGGTTCCCGATGACTTGTTGCAGGGTTTCGACCCGTCGACGCCTGGCGCGGCGATCAGCCCCACCGGCCAAGCCAGGAAGTACCGATTCAACAGCGTGAACAGCAGGGGCCAGCTGGTCGAGTTGTTCGGCGACCTGCTGACGCCGCAACCCCACGGGGTGACGCAAGTGACGATGCCGGGGATCCGGGTGCACTTTGCGCCTCGGCGGATGCTGGAGATGCTCGCGGAGCGTGGGCAGATCGTCGCGCCCGACGAGCAGCCCCGCAGCGGCCAGTTCGACGGCAGCGTCGTGCTGACGCTTTACCAG
>JAJUHR010000417.1 GCA_029267795.1 Planctomycetota bacterium | reverse complement strand
TCGCTGAGGGTGGCGGCGATGGCTTCGAGGCCGACGGGCCCGCCCTGGTAGACGGTGCCGATGGTGGCCAGGTATTTGCGGTCGATGTCGTCCAGGCCGTGGTGGTCGACGCCTTCGAGGCGGAGGGCTTCGTCGACGAGGGCGGGGGTGAGCCGGCCATCGGCGCGGACCTGGGCGAAGTCGCGGACGCGGCGGAGCAGGCGGTTGGCGACGCGCGGGGTGCCACGGGACCGCGAGGCGATGGTGCGCAGGGCTTGGTTCAGTGGGGAGCGGTCGCGTGGGGCGGGGGCGTCGGCGAGGTTCAGCAGGGAGGCGCTGCGGCGGAGGATGCGGAGCAGGTCGTCCTCGTTGTAGAAGTCGAGGTTGTGGGTGATGCCGAAGCGGGAGCGCATCGGGCCGGAGAGCAGGCCGGCGCGGGTGGTGGCGCCGATGAGGCAGAAGGGCTTGATCGGCAGGGTGATGGTGCGGGCGTGCATGCCGGAGTCGACGGTGACGTCGATCTTGAAATCCTCCATGGCGGGGTAGAGGTACTCTTCGACGACGGGGCTGAGGCGGTGGATTTCGTCGATGAAGAGGACGTCGCCGGCCTGGAGCTTGGTGAGGGTGCCGACCAGGTCGGTGGGCCGGGTGAGCGCGGGGCCGGAGGTCACGACCAGGTGGGCGTTCATCTCGTGGGCGATGATGTGGGCGAGGGTGGTTTTGCCCAGGCCCGGCGGGCCGTGCAGCAGCACGTGCTCCATGGGTTCGCTGCGTTGGCGGACCGCTTCGAGGGTGATGCGGAGCTTTTCGACGAGCTTGGGCTGGCCGACGTATTCATCGAGCCGGCGTGGGCGGAGGGAGAGGTTGAGTTGCTCCTCTTGGGCGTCGGCGGGCTGGGTGGAGATGAGGCGCTCCTTGGCCATGGTGTTAAAGGTTACTGCTGCAGCGCGCCGGGGTCTACTAGGGATTCAAGTCAAGGGTGTAGTTCCCCCGAGTTGGCAGGCCACAGTTATGTGTGGTGCGCACAGCGCACCCTACGAAGAGGATGGATTCGGCGGGGTTGGGTTGGGGTCACAGCGGGCCGAGGTTTTGTTCGGGGGCGACGAGGTCTTCGTAGGTTTCGCGGCGGCGGATGAGGGTCGTTTTGCGGCCGTCGACGAGGACCTCGGGGGGGCGGGGCATGGCGTTGTAGTTGCTGGCCATGGCCATGCCGTAGGCCCCGGCGGTGAAGACGCAGAGGGTGTCGCCGCGGGCGACGGGGGGCAGGGCGCGGTCTTTGGCGAGGAAGTCGCCGGACTCGCAGATCGGGCCGACGACGTCGCAGCGTTCCAGGCCGGGCAGGTCGAGCTCCTTGCTGCGGCTGGGGGGCTGGTGCATGGGGGCGACGCTGGCGGGCCAGATGAAGTGGAAGGCGTCGTACATGGTGGGGCGGACCAGGTGGTGCATGCCGGTGTCGACGATGACGAATTTTTTGCGGCCGCCGAGCTTGACGTAGAGGACGCGGGTCAGCAGGGCGCCGGCGTTGGCGACGATGGTGCGGCCGGGCTCGAGGATGATCGTGCCGCCGCGGCGGTGGAAGTCTTTCAGGAGGGGGACGAGCTGGGCGGCGTACTCGGCGGCGAGGGGGGATTGGCCGGATTCGTAGTCGGCGCCGAAGCCGCCGCCGATGTCCAGGGCGTCGATTTGGATCCCGCGGGCGGCCAGGTCGTCGATGAGCGAGAGGGCCTTACGGACGGCCTGGACGTAGGGCTGGGCGCTGTAGACGGGCGAGCCGATGTGCAGGTGGATGGCGGTGACGCGGCAGTTCGGGTCGTTGCCGAAGGACTCGAAGAAGTGCAGGGCGCGTTCGAGGTCGACGCCGAATTTGGTTTCTTTTTTGCCGGTGGTGGTTTTGGCGTGGGTTTTGGGGTCGACGTCGGGGTTGACGCGGAGCGCGCCGCGGCAGGTGATGCCCATGTGGCGGGCGATGGAGGCGATGTTGCGGAACTCGGCTT
>JAJUHR010000365.1 GCA_029267795.1 Planctomycetota bacterium | reverse complement strand
GGTCGACCTGCCCGGCGCAGGCAACGGCCTGATGCGCGGCTCCCTGTACGTGGACCGCACCGGCGTCTTCGGCGGTGACCTGATCGCTGCGACCACCGGCGGCGAAGTCTGGCGCGTCACCTCCGCCGGCGTCCCCACCAAACTCAACGACGTCAACGTCCACCTGGAGGGGCTCATCACCGTACCCAATGACGCAGCCAAGTACGGGCCTCTGGCGGGAAAGATCATCGCGGGGGCCGAAGGCCAGAACCGCCTTTACACGTTCGACACCGCTGGGAATTCCACGTTCTTTAACCTCGGTGTCGCGATCGAGGACATCGACCTGATCCCCGAGAACGAGAACTTCTTCGGGGTGAACTTCGGCACCGGCCGCATCCTCGGCGCCCCCGCTTCCCAATTTGACAGCATGGAGGGCGACATCCTGCTGACCTCGGAATTCGGGGGCTCAGCAGCGGGCCTGTTCCGCTTGCGATGGGACGCCGGCTCTGGCGCTCTGATTGTGAACGAACTGACGTTGGACCCGGGCTCCGCTTCTCGAGGCCAGTGGGAGCACGTGACCTTCGCCCCCGCTGGCATCGTGGAGGTCCCACCCGTGATACCCCTGCCGGCAGCAGTTTGGATGGGGATGAGCCTGATCGGCGGCCTGGGAACAGCCCGCACGCTGCGCCGAAGCAAGAACAGGGCCTGAGCCAGACCACATAACGTCCCGAGAAGTGACCAACCAAAAACAAACGCCCTGCGACATCGCGCAGGGCGTTTGCATTTTGTGGTCGTTTTCGATCAACCGAAGCCCGCCCACGCGTCGGGTGCGGAAAACTCAACTGATGCTGATCGTTGGCTGCTGGAACGCGCTGCTGAGCGCGTGCACACTGATCCGACCGGCTAGGTTCCGGACCAACGACTCGAGCTCCGACGCCAGCTTCGGGTCGCCGGTGAAGTTCGCGGTCGGGTCCCCTTGATCGGAGTTGGCACGCAAGGCCATATTGATCGGCACCGCGCCCAAAAACGGCACGCCCATTTCCTGGGCCATCATTTCGGCCCCGCCGCGCCCGAAGATGTCGTATTCTTTCCCGTCGTCGGCGATGAAGTAGCTCATGTTCTCCACCACGCCCAGCACGTCGATATCGAGCTGGCGGAACATCCCAATCGCCCGGCGCGCATCGTCCTGCGCCACCTTCTGCGGCGTGCAGACCACCACCGCCCCCGTCAGCGGCAGCAGCTGCGACATCGTCAGCGGCACGTCGCCGGTGCCCGGCGGCAGGTCGATGATCAGGTAATCCAACGCCCCCCAGTCTGTCTGCATCGCCAGTTGCCGGAACGCCCCGTGCGCCATCGGGCCGCGCCAGATCAGCGGCTTGTCGGGATCGACCAGCTTGCCGATCGTCATCGCCTTGATGCCGTGCACCTCGAAGGGCACGATCATGTTCCCGCCGGTGATCCGGGGCGCGAGCTCCCCCAGGCCCAGCAGCGTCGGAAGGGAGGGCCCGTAGATATCGCCGTCCATCAGGCCCGCCTTCGCCCCCGTGCGGGCGAGCCCGACCGCCAAGTTGACCGCGATCGTGCTCTTGCCGACACCGCCCTTGCCCGCCCCTACCGCGACGATGTGCTTGACCTGGGGCAGGGGGTTGTTTTTCGAGGCTCTCTGCTGCGGGCTCATCGCCGCGACGTTCGCGGTGAAATCGACGTTCACCTCCCGCACCCCCGGCAACTCCGCCACCGCAGCGCGCACATCTTTAAGGATCTGGTCCTTCAGCGGGCACGCGGGCGTGGTCAGCTCGATCGCCACACGGACGACCCCCTCGCAAACCGCCACGGTCTTCACCATGTTCAACGTGACGATGTCGCGGTGCAGCTCCGGGTCGTGGACCTGTCGAAGTCGCTCCCACACTTGGTCTTTGGTCGGGCTCATTAGGCATCGCTCCCTGGCCGGCAGACCCCCGCTTGTTGGATCATAGTGGCTTACCGATGGGTGGACCAACCCAGCATGCCCCCTCGTGAAGTTGCAGGGGCGAGGATGCCGATAACTTCCCCAGACGATGACCTGGGAATCGCTCCAAATCGCTTGGCCGGCCCTGGCGATCCTGTCCTACGTGCTCGTGGCGTCCGTCCTGCACGTGCTCGCCAGCCACTACCGGCACGCGATCCAAATCCACGAACACATCAGGGCCGTCCGGCAGTTGCGAAACGAATACCTTAGCGATACCGCCACGAAGCAACAGGAGGCATGAACCTCCGATCCTCAAAAGTTTCAGCCTCCAGGCTATGACCGCGCAATCCTCCCCGCCGGCGCGGTAAGCTAACGCCTATGGCGGATTTGATCATCACCGGCGGCCGGATCATCGACCCCGCCAACGGGATCGACCGCGTCACCGACCTGGTC
>JAJUHR010000263.1 GCA_029267795.1 Planctomycetota bacterium | reverse complement strand
TTTAGAACTACTTGGAAATTTATTATTATTGTTAGCTGGTGTATTTTTACTTGGATATGGGGGTTATTTTCCTGCGGGGGGGTATTGTGGTGGTGGGGTTGGGGTGGATTGTTTGGTTTTGTCGGGGGGGTGGGGGGGGTGGTAGAGGGGAAGGGATGGCGGGTGCGATCCGTGGGCCATGGGACCGGGAGGTGGGCCCGCCGTGTATTCACGGCGGGCTAAATCATCGGCGGGTCGAGGCGGGTTAGAAAAGAATGAAATGTCCGGGCAGGCATGGACCTACGAAACCCATGCACACAGCAGCCTCGCCTTCGGCTCGGCCTGCTGTGTGGCACCCGGCCCTACACGAAGGTGCGCGTAGCGCACCCTACGAAATACACGGTGCAGGGTGTGCATGGGGGGTCAGGGGTTAGCGATGTACTGCCAGGCGCGGAGGATGGCGGTGTCGGGGACGTCGGAGACGGTGCTGACGGAGCCGAGGCGGTCGGGGAGGATCAGGCGTAGGCGGCCGGCGGCGATTTTTTTGTCGAGGCGCATGGCCTGGAGCAGGGTGTCGATAGGGCCGAGCTGGTCGGAGCGGGTGGGCAGGCCGATGCGGTGGAGCAGGGCGGTGAGCTGATCGAGCAGGTCGGGGGTGCAGCGGTGCAGGTCGAGGGCGAGGCGAGTGGCGGCGACCATGCCGAGGGAGACGGCTTCGCCGTGGTGGAAGCGGCTGTAGTGGGTGGCGGCTTCGATGGCGTGGCCGAAGGTGTGGCCGAAGTTGAGGTGGGCGCGGTCGGCGGATTCTTTTTCGTCGGCGGCGACGACGTTGGTTTTGATCTGGACATTCCAGCGGACCAGCTCGACGAGGGTGTCGGGATGGCGGGCGAGGATCTGGTCGAGGTGGGTGTGGATCCAGGCGAAGAGGGCCGCGTCGCGGATGACGCTGTGCTTGACGCACTCGGCCAGGCCGCAGCGGAGTTCACGGTCGGGCAGGGAGGCGAGGGTGTTGATATCGGCGAGGACGAGTCGGGGCTGGTAGAAGGCGCCGACGAGGTTTTTGCCCTGGGGGAGGTTGACGCCGGTTTTGCCGCCGACGGAGGCGTCGACCATTGCCAGGAGGGTGGTGGGGCACTGGATGAGGGGCAGGCCGCGGAGGAAGGTGGCGGCCGCGAAGCCAACGGTGTCGCCGAGGACGCCGCCGCCGAGGGCGACGACGGGGCTTTGGCGTTCGAGGCGGGCGGCGACCATGTGGTCGTAGAGGGTGCGGACGGTCTGGAGGTTTTTGTGTTCCTCCCCGGGCGGGAGGGTGTGGGCGAGGGTTTGGTAACCGGCGGCCTGGAGGGACCGCCGAGCTGCTTCGCCGTGGGGGGACATCACGGCTTGGTCGGCGAACAGGATGGCGCGGTCGTGGGGGGCGACGCGACGGGTGTGCTCACCGAGGTGCGCGAGCAGGCCGGGCTCGATCAGGATGTCGTATCGGTCGCGGTCGGTTTTGAACTCGACGGTGGCCATGGTTTTGATTCTGTGCGCGTTGTACGGAGCGGGAGTGAAGCGCCGTTGTGACTACAGGCATGATACGCGAGGGCGGATCAGCCCTGGGTCGAGCGGCGTTGCTTAAGGACGTTCAGGGCCTCGGCGGGGTCTGTGGGGAGGTCTTCGGTGGGTTCCTCCTCCGCGGTGTCGTGTGGGGCGGATCGGCGGGCGCGGTCTTCGGTTTGGGTGAAGCGCTGCGGTCCGATGAGCCTGGGTTTTGAGCGCGTGCGGAGCCAGAGCCAGATGATGCCCAGGACGAGCACGGCCAGGACGATCGGTGTGGTGTGCCAGGAGGAGCCGCGTCTCTGGGGCGGGCTGATCACGGTGGCGGATTTGCCGACGAAGACGAGGAAGTCGGTGGGGTTTCCGTTCATGTCGCGGTCGGAGAGGATCTTGTAGAAGCGGGCGAGGAGGCGGACGGGCGTGCCGGGGGCGGGAGGCCGGTCGACCGGCGTGGGGGGGTCGACGAGGTACACGACGGCTACCTGGTCGTGCTGCTTATCGGTGAGGACGACCCACTCCTGCAGTTTTTGGTCCCACGGGCCGGGGCGGGCGAGGTTCTCGATGCGGCGCGGCCGGCCGGCGAAGAGGCCTTCGATCAGGAAGAGCTTGCCGCGGTGGTCTGCGGGTTGGGCGAGGATGGCGGGGTAGTCGGGGATGGTGGCGCCGGCGGCGTCGGCGTCCTGCCAAGCCAGGGCGTTGGTCATGAGGGGGTACAGGGCGGCTTCGTCGCGTCCGGCGTCGAAATCGGTGGCGGACTCGACCTGTTTTTGTTGTTCGGGTGTCAGCGGAGGGACAGCTGCGAGGATGGGGCAGAGCATCAGGAGCAGGCTGGCGGGGCTCATCACGAGATTTTAACCGTTGGCCGGGGGAACGGTCGCGGGAGCGGCTTAACGAGCGGTGTGGGGGCGTGCTATGATCGTTGTTTTAGGGCTGATCCCATGACGCGTGCCCCTGCGGTTCCATCGAATGCCAAGCGCCCGGGTGTGGTGCCGTTCCTCGGCGAGGAGATGCCGGGGGAGGTGGTGCCGATCCTCGATTTCGGCTCGCAGTACGTGCAACTGATTGCGCGGCGGGTGCGTGAGGCGGGGGTGTTCAGCGTGTTGGTGGCGCCGGATACGCCGGTGGAGCGGCTGGCGGCGATGAAGCCGGCGGGGCTGATCCTGTCGGGCGGGCCGGCGAGCGTGTACGAGGCGGAGGCGCCGCGGTGCGACCCGAAGCTGTTCGAGTTGGGCGTGCCGGTGCTGGGTATCTGTTACGGGATGCAGATCGGCTGTCAGTTGCTTGGTGGGCAGGTGAGCCGGGCGGCGCGGGAGTACGGGCGGGCGGCGCTGGCGGTGCGGGACGATCGGGACCTGTTCGCTGGGCTGCCGTCGCACATGACGGTGTGGATGAGCCACGGGGACCAGGTCGATCGGCTGACGGAGGATTTTGAGGTCCTGGCGACGACGCCGACATGTCCCTACGCTGCGGTGAGGCACCGGCGGGTTCCGTTTTATGGGATTCAGTTCCACCCGGAGGTTACCCACACGCCGCACGGGCTGGAGGTGCTGAGCAACTTCTTGTTCCATGTTTGTCGGTGCCGGGGCGAGTGGCGGCTGACGGACTTCCTGGAGCGTCAGGTGGCGTCGGTGCGGCGGACGGTGGGGTCGGGGCGGGTGATCTGCGGGCTGTCGGGCGGGGTGGATTCGTCGGTGGCGGCGGCGCTGCTGGCGAAGGCGATCGGCAAGCAGTTGACGTGCATCTTTGTGGACAACGGGCTGCTGCGGAAGAACGAGCGCAGCCTGGTGGAGAGGACGTTTCGGGAGCACTTCGAGACGGACCTGCGCGTGGTGGACGCCAGCGAGGAGTTCCTGGCGGACCTGGCGGGCGTGGAGGATCCGCAAGAGAAGCGGCGGCGGATTGGGCATCGGTTCATCGAGGTGTTCAGGCGTGCCAGCGTCCAGGTGGCGGAGGGCGGGGGCGTGCGGTTCCTGGCGCAGGGGACGCTGTACCCAGACGTGATCGAGTCGGGCCACGGGCATTGGGGGACGGCGGCGAGCATC
>JAJUHR010000382.1 GCA_029267795.1 Planctomycetota bacterium | reverse complement strand
TGCCGGCGGTGGGGTTGGAACTGGAGCAGGAGACGGAGTGGTTCTCAACCCACGGCGTGGTGCGTGTGGAGTGGGAGAGTGGCGCCACGGGCGTGGACCGCGAGGAGTTGGGCCGCCTGGGCCGAACGGTGCCGGGCGATGGGCCGCCGGACGACGATTGGGTCGTGCTGTCCTGGGACTTAAGCCACAGCGTGTTCTTGGAGCCGCTGCTGAACCCACAGGCCTGGCAGAACCCCTCCAGCCTGAAGCAACTGACGCTGGCGCACGAGGTGGCGGCTTGGTTCCGCGGGCAATACGCGTTTGAGTACCGACTGATCCCGCAGGCGGAGCAGGTCGTTGGCGGCTTCTACACCGTTCGCGGCTATCCCGAGTCGGTGGTGGCTGGGGACACGGTGTTTCTGGCGGGGGCTGAGTACCGGTACCACCTGCCCCGGGCGTTCCGGATCGAGGAGGAGCCGCGGCAGGTCTTCGGGCAGCCGTTCCGCTTCGCGCCGCAATATCCCTATGGCCGACCCGACTGGGACTTGGTCTTCCGCGGGTTCATCGATTTTGGCCATACCCGCAACTACCAGGGAGACGTCACCACGCCGGAACCGGACGAGACGTTGATCGGCACGGGCGTGGGCATGGAACTGACCGTCAAGCGGAATTTGAGCCTGCGTGCGGACTGGGCGGTGCCGCTTCGAGACACGGACGAAAAAGAGGTGTCTTCGGGTGATGACCGCTTCCATTTTTCTGCCATCGTTCTCTATTGAAAGATCACGCCTTAGCGGATCCTTTTTGCGTTCTGTTTTGCCCTGGGCAGTGGTAAAATGAGCAAGCAACAGCGTGAAAAATCATTTCTGAGGGGCTTTGCGATGGGGCTGACGTGGCGGGGGGTGCCGAGGGGCCGCGCTGACGTCGTGCGATGGCTGGTGCCGGCCTCCTTGTGGTTCGCAGCAGGAGGGTTGTCGCCGGTAGCAGCGGCTCCGCAAGACGCGCAGGTCGCCCACGGCTTTGCAACCATTAGCCAGCAAGGTCACCTGACCACTATCCAGGCGAGCCACAACAGTGTTATCAATTACTCAGCGTTCAGCATTCTGCCCCAGGAAACCGTGCGGTTCGTCCAGCCGAGCGCCAGTTCCCGCGTTCTGAACCGTGTGACCGGCCACGAACCGTCCCTGATCCAGGGGCACCTGCAAGCGAACGGGATCGTGTATCTGGTTAACCCCGCGGGGCTGTATTTTGCCCATGGATCGGTGATCGACGTAGCTGGGCTGTATGCCGCCGCGGGCCACTTTTCTAACGAGGATTTCCTGGCGGGGAACGACCTGTTCACCGAGGTTGGTGGATCGGTGGTGAACGAGGGGACGATCGAGGGTCGGGCGGTCCATCTGATCGGCCGCAGCGTGGCCAACCGCGGGTCGATCGCCGCCAGCGACGGGATCGTCACGCTGCTGGCCGGCCACGAAGTGTATGTGCGCGAGCAGGACGGTCGGGTATTGGTGAGGATCGACGGGTTCGATCTCGGCGGTGAGGGTCAGCCCTCGGCGGGGGGCTCGACGCCGTCGATCGGCGGGGAGGCGGGGGTCGATCAGAGCGGGTCGATTCGGGCAAGCCGCGGACGGGTCGTTCTGGGGGCGGGCGATCTGTATTCGCTGGCGGTGCGCAACAGCGGATCGGTCGAGGCGGCTGGCGGCAGGCTCAGGGTCGCCGCGGCTGATGGCGCGGTGGTCAACGCGGGCCGGCTGAGCGCGGACGTCCCGTCCGGACAGGGCGGCTCGGTGGAGATCACGGCGCCGAGCATCGTGAACAGCGGATCGATCACCGCCGATGCGCATCAGGGCACAGCCGGATCGGTGCGCGTGGTCGGTCACAACCACACGTACTTGCTCGGCGGCAGCCGAACGTCCGCAGCGGGTGGGGAAGGGGGCGCCTCGGGGGGTGGCGTGCTCGTCGATAGCGTCGCGGGGCTGACACTCTTCGCGGCGGGGGCTCGGATCGACGTGTCCGGCGGCTGCGGGTTTGGTTCCGGGGGCTCCGGGGGTTCCGGCGGGAGCGTTGAGGTCTCAGGCGACTCGATGGTTTTTAACGGCTCAGTGGACCTTCAAGGCGGCGGCACCCGTGGGAGCCTGCTGCTGGATCCCGGCGACCTGACGGTCGCGGACATCGGCACCCAGGACCCGCTGGCTGCCGACGGCGTGATCGATTTCAACGAGCCCGATTCGGTTACGGACGTGACGATCTCCGATGAGGCGTTAGAAGCAGTCGTTGGGCACATCAGGCTTGCCGCCGCACGGGA
>JAJUHR010000206.1 GCA_029267795.1 Planctomycetota bacterium | reverse complement strand
GGTTGGCCGCCCCGGGCAGGTCGTGCGAGGCCAAGGCGGCGCTGACCCGGCCCCGCAAGGCTATGACCTGCTCCCGCGCGAGGACCTTTTCCGGGCTCGTGGCGCCCCTGGCCTCCTGGGGCGGAGGCGGCTCGGCGCTGGGAGGGCCTCCCAGCCACGGCTGATACCCGCTGCGCGTCATTGCCGCGAACTGAGCCCGCCGTCGCCGGCGCTCCAGCAGCGTGAACAGGTCGTACGGCTCGCGCGCCAGCAGCCGGGTGCCCAGCATCGCCATGCCCAACACGATCCCGTACGCGTACCCCGACAGGTGCGCCGCGTACGCCACCCCGCCGTACTGCCCCAGGTACATGAACGCGTCCTGCGCGATCTGCAGGAGGATCATCCACAGGCTGGAGATCTCGAACGTCCCGATGAAGAAGAACCAGTACAGGATGGTGACGTTGCTAAAGGGGAACAGCACCAGGTACGCCCCGCTGACCGCGGCCACGGCGCCGCTGGCGCCGAGCACTTGGACGTCCTCGACCATCACGTGACCCAGCCCCGCCACCACGCCGCCCGCCAGGTAGAACGCCAGGTACGCCGCCCGGCCCAGTCGGTCTTCCACGCTGTTGCCGAACACGAATAAAAACAGCATGTTGCCCAGCAGGTGCTCCCAACCGGCGTGCAAGAACTGGTAGGTGATGAACTGATACAGGTGCAGCTTCAGGGGCACCAGGTAGTAGTTGACCACGGGGTATTCCGCCGCCACCCGCTGTCGGACCAGCTCCTGCACCTGGGCGAACATGTAGCCCCGCTGCGCCAGTTGCTGCGCCAGGTCCTGCATCAGATAACCGGCGCCCACCACCTGGGAGCCGGTCAACAAAAACACGCCCACGGTCACCGCGATCAGCGTGTAATTGACCCACGGCGTCCGCTTGAGTTGGCGATCGGTGCGAATGGGGAAAAACATGCGGCGCCGTCCAAAGACGAAGGTAGCTTGGGGGCAGGCTCACGCCCCCGGTCGCTCGACAACCTCACACTGTATCGGCGACGCTCCCCGGGAACCAGCAGAACTGGGCTCTTCAACCGCTGGCACGGTTGCAAGCCTCGGAAGTTAGCCCCCCATGATTCATGGGGGGCTAAATAGAACCCGCAACGATGGTGGCATGGACCGGATCGGCGACAGAGCGGCGAGCCAAGCCACCGAGCGAATCCGAAGCGCGGAACGTTACGGCTGAAAGGTCGCCCAGCAGCCGGGCGCTTCCTCCACGCTGACGCTGACCAGCGAAACCCCCGGAGGCAGGCGGATGGCGATCTCGGTCCCGATCCACCCCGCGACGCGCTCCGCGGTGGGGTTGACGCGCCCGCCCACGAACGGGCCGACTTCGCCCAGGTCCCGCCCCTGCGCCGGAGCCACCACGGCCTGGACCCACTGTTCCAGCACGTGAAAGTCCATCACGGTGTCGATCGGGTCGAGGCCCTGCGACCCCACGGTGACGCGGACGTGCCACTCGTGTTCGTGCACCGGCTCGCGCGACCCGTCGTGTAACCGGATCGCGTGAGTTGCCACGAAGGAACTTGTGACGGTGATTTCGTACACGTCCGCAAGTGTAAGGCGGGTTTATCGCCGGCTCCAATGGAGCTGTGGGGGCTCGCGTTAGCAACCCTGTCAACCCAGTTGGGAGTGGGAAAAGATGAGAAAATGGCCGATGAGGTGAACCCGTACCAGGCCCGGCAACGTTGAATCCTCGAGGCTCGAAAGCTTTAACAAAAAACAGAGCCCCCACTCGATCGACCTGTTGTTTTCCGCACACAGCAGCCTCACCTTCGGTTCGGCCTGCTATGCGGCGCCCCGTTTTGTTAGGGGAGTCCTAAAAAGCACAACACCCACGCCAGCGATCTCGGACGTGTTATAACTACGATAGCTGAAGCACATTAGTTTTGGGCGCGCCAAAGCCCACAGGAGAACCCCGCCATGAGCCGCAACTTGAAGATGCTGATCGGCTGCATGCTGCCACTGCTGGTGTTCCTGGTCTTGGCGTTGGCGGGGGTGCGGATGCCGCCGCTCGTGATCGCCCTGGTGCTGATCGTGTGCTGTCTGGCGATGTTTTACCTGATGGCCGGATGTGGCGGTCATGCTAGCCACGGTCAGCACCATCGCCGGGCAGCGAGCGCTGTCGAGGCTGAACCCGGATCGACACCGGATTCCGGCGTGGAGATCGCGGATGTGATCGAGCCAACGAGCCGGCGTCAGATCGACGGCGTGGTGCTGATCGAGGGCGAGCTGCGTAAAGACGCGGATCAGGCGTACGAAACGTTGCGGGAGCGGTTTTCGGGATCGGAGGCTGCCCCGCTGCTGCAGGAGAACGAAGAGGGCCGGCCCTTGCTCGTGCTGCTGCCCCGGCGCATTTTCGGGGGCCAGAAGGGGCAGCGATCGCCCTGGTTGAACCTCGTGCTGTTCCTGGCGACGATCGCCACCACGACGTGGGCCGGGGCCATGCATCAGGGGGTGGACATCCTGCAGGAACCCAGCCGGTGGACGGTGGGGCTGCCTTATTCCCTGTCGTTGATCGTGATCCTTGGCGCCCATGAGTTAGGCCATTATTTCGCAGCCCGGGCGCATGGGATCCGGGTGACGCTGCCGTATTTCATCCCCGCCCCCTTTGCGCTGGGGACGTTCGGGGCGTTTATCCAGTTGCGATCGCCATCGGAGAATCGCCGGGCCTTGTTCGACGTGGGGGTGGCCGGTCCGCTGGCGGGCCTGGTCTTTGCCGTCCCGGCGCTGTTCATCGGGCTGGGGATGTCCCAAGTCCTGCCACCTGGCGAGGCGACCGGTGCGATACACCGCGGTGCCGATATCAGCTCCTCGGCCCTGTTCGCGGTCATGGCTAAACTCGCCCTGGGTGAGGCGTTGAAGGAGGGGCACGTGGTGGTCTTGCACCCGCTGGCGTTCGCCGGCTGGCTGGGCTTGATCGTCACCGCGTTGAACCTGCTGCCGATCGGGCAACTCGACGGCGGCCACATCGCCGACGCGATGTTCGGCCAACGCATCAGCGCGGCCATCGGCATGGCGGCCATGCTGCTGCTGTTCGCCCTGGGGGTGTTCGTGTGGAGCGGCCTGCTGTTCTGGGCGTTGATCGTCTTCTTCATCGCCGGCCGAAAGGGCCTGCCACCGCTAAACAACATCACCCGGCTGGACCCGCTGCGGGCCGCGATCGGTTGGTTTGCGTTTATTGTCCTGCTGGCGATCCTCGTGCCCGTCCCCCACGCCTTTTTCACCGACCTGGGCATCCACTGCCCTTACCTGTAACCTGCCGGAGCGATCCGGGTTCATGAAGGGCTGAACGATGGACCACGGCGAGCACCACGGCCAGCACCATGACCACGGCCAGCAACCCCGTCACACCGAGCCGGCCAAACCTCACGAGCACGGCGCAGGGAACCACCACGCGCACCACGCCCACATGGTCGCCGACTTCAAGCGGCGATTCTGGGTGTCGTTGGTTCTGACCGTTTCGATCCTCGCCTTGGCCGACATGATCCAACACTGGCTCGGCCTGCGCGAGTGGCTGAGCTTCCCCGGCGACGATTACGTGGAGTTCGCCCTGGCCAGCGCGGTGTTCTTCTACGGCGGCTGGCCTTTCCTCAAGGGGTTATTCCAGGAGGTCGGCAAGGGGCGGCCCGGGATGATGACGCTGGTGGGCCTGGCCATCGCCGTGGCCTACGGCTATAGCGCCGCGGTCGTGCTCGGTCTGACGGGCAAGGTGTTTTTCTGGGAACTGGCGACGCTGATCGACATCATGCTGCTGGGCCATTGGATCGAGATGCGTTCCGTGTTGGGGGCCTCGGCGGCGCTGGAAAAGCTCGTCAGGCTCATGCCCTCCGAGGCTCACCGCTTCAGGAAAGACGGCTCGACCGAAGACGTGCCCGTGGCCGAGCTGCGGCACGGCGATCGGGTGCTGGTGAAACCGGGAGAGAAGGTCCCGACCGATGGGGTGGTCGTCGAAGGCCGCACCACCGTCAACCAGGCGATGCTGACCGGGGAGAGCCAGCCCGTGGAGAAAGGTGAAGGCGATACGGCCATCGGCGGGTCGATCAACGGCGAATCCGCGATCACCGTCGAGGTGCTCAAGACGGGCCACGAGACCTACCTGGCCCAGGTGGTTGAGCTGGTCCGCCAAGCCCAGGAATCCCGCTCGCGGACGCAGGACTTGGCGAACCGGGCGGCGCTGTGGTTGACGGTCATCGCCCTGACCGCGGGGGCGATCACGCTGAGCGTCTGGATCGTCCTGGGCAGCGACTTGGCGTTCTCGCTGGAACGCATGGTGACCGTGATGGTGATCACTTG
>JAJUHR010000305.1 GCA_029267795.1 Planctomycetota bacterium | reverse complement strand
CGCCTGCTGGACCGTTCGGACCACGCTGCGTACGTCAACGACGACTTGTTTAGCCGGGAGCAAGGGCAGACCGCCGACGCTCAGTTCATCGGTCACGGGGTGGACTTCGACCATTTCGTGCGTGCCCGGCCCCTGGACGGTCAGCGGCCGGCGCCCCCGGAGGAGATCCGAGGCCTGCCCCGGCCGATCGTCGGGTTCTACGGCGGCATGGACGAGTACCGCATGGATGTGGAGCTGATGATCAAGACCGCTCGGCATGTGCACCACGGAACGCTGCTGCTGATCGGCCCGGCCCAGATGGACCTATCGCGGGTCAAGGCCGAGTCCAACGTGCGTCACATCGGCCAGCTGTCGCCGGAACGCCTGGCCGATTACGCGGCTCACTTTGACGTGGGGATCATCCCGTTCCTGCAAAACGAGTTCAACCGCAACTGCAACCCCACGAAGCTAAAAGAATATTTGGCGTTGGGGTACCCGATCGTGGCGGTGCGGCTGCCGGCGTTCGAGAAGTACGCCCAGTTGATTTACCTGGCGGACTCGCACGAGCAGTTTCTGCAGGCGTTGGATCGGGCTTTGAAGGAGAGCGACCGGTCGCTGGTGGAGCGGCGACGGGCGGCGGTGGCTGGGGACAGTTGGGATAAAGTGGCGGCCAAAATGGCGCATCTGTTGGCGATCCCGAATGCCTAAGTTCCGATAACTGCACATGACCTCCGTTGAGCCTGACCAGTCTCCGCGAGGGCTTTCCCTTCCGCAGGCTGAGCCGACGCCCGCGCTTGAGCAGGTGCGGCTGCTGGGGGTTCCGTTTGCCCGGGTCACCGAGGCCCGGTGTGTGGATCACATCATCGACGAGTTGTCCCACGGCTGCGGTGGGTGGGTAGTCACCCCCAACCTGGACATCTTGCGGCAGATGGTGAGAAACGAGGAAGTGCGGGGGTTGATCGGCCGGGCAACGCTACGGGTGGCGGACGGCATGCCTTTGGTCTGGGCCAGCCGGCTGCAGGGCAGGTCCTTGCCCGAGCGGGTGGCGGGGTCAAATTTGATTGTGAGTTTAAGTGGTGCTGCGGCCCGGCACGGGAAGTCGATTTTCTTGCTTGGGGGCGACCCGGGCACAGCCGAGGAGGCTGCCGACGTGCTGCGGTCGCGGTTCCCTAGCCTTCTGATCGTAGGCACTTATTGTCCGCCGATGGGATTTGACCGCAGCGATGCGGAGGTGGAGAAGATCGCACAAGTTCTTATCGAAGCAAAGCCAGATATCGTGTACGTCGCCTTGGGATGCCCCAAGCAGGAGCGGGTGATCGATCGGATGCGATGTCGTTTGCCGCGGTCTTGGTGGTTGGGTGTGGGAATCAGTTTCAGTTTTTTATGCGGGCGGGTCCAGAGAGCCCCGAAGTGGATGCAAAAGTGCGGCTTAGAGTGGGTTCATCGCTTGGCGCAAGAGCCTGGGCGTCTTTTTAAGCGGTATGTGATCGACGACTTGCCTTTCGCGATACAACTCTTTGCGAAGTCTTTTGCCAGCCGCTTTTCCAGGTTTGGACGCGGTTGAAATGCCGACTTTCTCCCGGCTGCGAGCTTGGCCTTTGGAATGAACTTGCCGATGTAACCGTGGAAATAGGTCGAGGGGGGATAGAGCAGGTGGTGAACGCGAGTCGGCGGTGGCTAAGTTATTGAGAACTTAAAAAATACAAACTATTCCCGAACGTTGTCCGTATGTCGAGGTGGGTTATAATCTGAACGGCGTTCTGACTTTTCTTAAAGAAGTCCTGTCTCTGGGGAAGGGATGAAGGGGGTATGACCGTTCTGAATCGGAAGATCCAAGGGGAGTCGCAGCCATCGGAATGGGTGCAGGCGCAGGGTAAGATTGCGCCTGCGCTTGCGGCGTTGCGCGCGGTGATCCTTTTGGCGGGCGGGGTGCGCAAGACGCGGTTCGGTTCGGCGATCGGGCGGTCTGTCTTGGACCTTCCCATCGACTCGTTTCGCAAGATATTCCACCATTGGCACGAGCAGGTGGAGGAGTTGGCCATCCGTCTGGACCGGGACGAATTGCCATTGCGGGTGATGGTGGATACGGCCGGCACCCTGCCGACGGCGATCCAAGCGTCGGGTCGCGCTAAGATTGTCACTGAGCGCGACCCGTTCGAATACCGCGGCACGGGGGGCTTGCTGCGGGACGTCGCGACGGCTTATGCGGATGAGGATTTTATCGTCGTGGCGAATGCGGGGCAGATTCTCCTGGAGCCGCTGGCAGACCTGATCCACCAGTTGGCATCCCTGGGGGGGGATGTGGGGGTGGTTGCCCACCGGGACGGCACAGCCAGCGGGCTGATGCTGATCCGTTGCGGCACGCTGCGGAGGATCCAGGCGGCGGGTTTTGCGGATATGAAGGAGCAGTCGTTGCCGGCGATCGCTGCGGGGCACGATGTGCGGGTGCTGAGCTTCGACTCCCCAAGCGGATTACCGATCCGGACGATGGAAGAATACGTATTGGCATTGCGGTGGTACCATTCCGACCTGGGGGGCAAAGCGGACGTGGGGGACCCTTTCGCGGAGGACTGGCGTGCGACGTTCTCGATCGTCGAGGAAGGGGCGGCCGTTGATCCGCAAGCGCGGGTGCACGACTCGGTGGTGCTTAGCGGGGCCCGGGTCGATCGCGACGCCGTGTTGGTGCGGTCGGTGGTGTGCTCTGGGGGTTTGGCGAAGCGAGACGCGAGGGTGGTTAATCAGTTGGTGAAGCCCGTTTAGTAGGTAGGGGCTTGCTCAAAGGGAATCGCTCGGGATGATCCCACGGGCGTGGATCAGGAACGGGTGGACGGTTTGGCATGCCATCGGGGCGGCCGCTCTGACGGCCCTGGGCATCGCTGTGACGTGGGAGGCCTGGGTTGACATCTTCGACATCGCCGTGAAGGACGAGGAGTCCAGCCACATCTTTTTGGTGCCCGTGGTGGCTGGTTGGCTGGTGTGGGTGCGTCGGAGCCGGTTCCGTCAATGCCACCCCCGCGGGGGTTGGATCGGGCCGTTGTTGGCGGCGGCGGGGTGGGCTGCTTTTGGATATGGCTACCACAACGCGGCGCAATCCATCTGGCATGCGGGGGCGGTGTTGGTG
>JAJUHR010000342.1 GCA_029267795.1 Planctomycetota bacterium | reverse complement strand
CTGCTCCAGCGTCATGGGCTGGGCGTGCGGGTGGGTGGCGAGCTTGGAGCCCAAAGCGAACCGGTGCTCGATGACCGACCGCTCGATGTCGGTCAGGTCGGCGCGGTTGTCGCGGAGGATGTCCCGCACCTCGTCGACGCATTCCTCTTCGTGCTCAGCGCGCTTGCGGTCCTGGTAGTCCGACCGCTCCAGCTTGGGATCGAAGTCGGTCGGGAACAGTTGGCGGTACTTGCTCATCGACACGCCCGAGCGGCTGAACGCCTTGAGGATCGCGCGGCAGGCGTAGGTCGAGAACTTGAACCCCCGGGAGACGTCGAATTTATCGACCGCCCGGAGCAGCGCCATGTTTCCTTCGCTGACCAGGTCCGAGAAATCCATTTCGCTGAGGCGGGCACGCTTGGCCATCGCCAGCACCAGCGCCAGGTTTGTCTGGGCGATCTGGTCGCGGTACTCCTCGGCCCGGCGGTGCCAGTAAAGCAGCTGGCGTGCCTGGTCGGGGTTGATCGGGCCCTCGCCGATCCGGTCGCGGAGCTTCTTGACGCGGTACCGGCAGTAGTTGAACTGCAAGAACAGCGCCCGCTCCTCGGCGGCGGTCAGGAGCACCGTGCCGACGTTCTTGGAACGCGAGGTGTCCGATCCGCTTTCCATTAGCGGGTGGTACCAGCTCGTGTCCGGCCGCGCGACCTTCGGGCTTTCGGCGAAGACCTTCGTCTCCGCGTCGGTGCGATCGAAGATCGGATTCGGCACGTACTCACACCGTCCCGACAGGATCTGCTTGAGCGTGGACTGGTCCTCTGCGCTGAGCTGGATCGCTGCGCTAGGGATCGCCACCCGTCGGCTCCGCATCACCTGCTCGAACGGTGAACAACGTTTTTCCAAAGTCTCTTTCATGGCCCCAGGTCTCCCTTTCCCTTCTCCCATCGCGAACGGTTGGTTCTGCGCCCTCCCGTGGCCGGATCTCCCGCCGCCCCGCTGCCTTAGAAAACCCAATTGCTCGCAGCGGCGATTACGCGGTTCGGCCCGCCCCCGGATTGTCGTACAGGCCTCCCTCCCCCGGTGTTCGGCGAACGCCGCCTTCACTGAGATGTCGGAACGGCAACTAATATACCAAAAAAACCGCATTGAGGTTCAGTATTTTTAGAATAATTCTAAAAAATATTTACCTGTACGAGGTGGTGCCCGGGATCGCCTCGTGGGTCAACCCGACAAGTTGATTTGTTTATTGAACTTACGGATCGAAGAGGCAAGCGATTCGGTTAGAATGGTTCCAATTCATATTGGGGGGAGAGAAAGCGCGGTCTCATAATGGAGAGAGAAAGTGCGGTCTGGCGGGCGTGGAAAGAGCACTTCAAGTGGTAGACGAAGTCAACTTAGGACTGCTGTCAGGCTGAGCGTCTGTCAGGCTGAGCGTCGGGAAGGGGGCGGGGGGGCGCTGCTGATCCGTCGAAGGGCAGGGTGTTCTCTCAGCCTTAACCCTTATCTTGACCCCTTTGCGGATGTCTATTACTCTCAAGGTTTGGGTGAGGTTTGGCCTTCTGCTTAGTCAATCGGCGCTCCATTTTTTCAAGAAGCTGGGGGAGCCGATCCCACGTTGGGGGGTAAGGGGAGGCCGGACGGAAAGAAACTTCGACACGGGAGCCAGCCATGCCGTTTACATTGCCTGACCTGCCGTACAGCCCCGACGCGCTTGAGCCCGTGATCGACACGCTGACGATGCAGATCCATCACGGCAAGCACCACAACGCCTATGTGACCAACCTGAACAAGGCAATAGCGGGTAAGCCCAATCTTGAGTCGCAGACGGTCGAGAAGCTGATCGGCAACCTGGCTGCGGTGCCGGAGGATATCCGTGCGGCGGTCCGGAACAACGGGGGCGGTCATTACAACCACAGCCTATTCTGGAAGCTGATGGCCCCCAAAGGCAAAGGCGGTGGGGGAGAGCTTGCGGGCGAACTGGCTGGTGCCATCAAGGGTGCGTTCGGGAGCTTTGCGGATTTCAAGCAGAAGTTTACCGACATGGCGCTGGGCCGGTTCGGGTCCGGGTGGGCGTGGCTGTGCCTGAACTCCGACGGCAAGCTCTGCATCTGCTCGACCCCCAATCAGGATAATCCGCTGATGAACGGCGTGGTGGATTGCCCTGGCAAGCCGATCCTCGGCTTGGACGTCTGGGAGCACGCCTATTACCTGAAGTACCAGAACCGCCGGCCGGATTACGTGGCGGCTTGGTGGGATGTGGTCAAATGGTCGCAGGCGGAGGAGAACTACAAGGCCGCCAAGAGGGGTTAAGCTCCTCGCCGAATGCGATCCCTCGGCGGGCCGAGGGACGGCCCTACGAATCGATGGTGGGCGCTAGCATCCCCGCCGTGTGTTCACGGCGGGCTAAATCATTGGCGGGGCAAAGCCCCGCCCTACAAGAGGCAGGTCGATGACCTGCCCTACGAAGGGTGTGCACGGCGGACTCTGCTTGGTTGGGTGCTGTCCTTTCGGCTATCTTCTTTCCAACATGAAATACGACTTCGGCGCCATCGAGAGCCGCTGGCAGCACTATTGGGCCGAGAACGGCACCTTCAAGACACCCAACCCGGGTGAGGGCGGGTTCGACCCGAGCAAGCCGAAATAT
>JAJUHR010000427.1 GCA_029267795.1 Planctomycetota bacterium | reverse complement strand
GGCCTGCTGGTCGGCGGAGGCGTAGGCCTGCCCCCGATGCTGTACCTGGCCGAGGCCTTGCAGCAAGCCGGCTGGAGCGCCGTCGCGTTCGTGGGCGCTCGTTCGCGCGACCTTTTGCCCGTGACCCTGGCCGACGCCTCCGCGCCCGACCCGACCGGCCAACCCCGGCCCTGCGTCGTTGAGTTTGCCCGCTTCGGGTTCGACACCGTCGTGACGACGGATGACGGGTCGCTAGGCCTCCGCGGCACCATCACCCAAGGGCTCGAATGCTTCCTGAGGTCTCAAGCCGCCAGCGACGCCGCCCGCGCGGCCGTCTTCACCTGCGGGCCCGAAGCGATGATGCGTGCCGCCGCGGACCTCGCTCGCAGTCACCGCCTCGATTGCCAGGTTTGCGTCGAGCAGGCCATGGCCTGTGGGATGGGGACGTGCCAGTCCTGCGTGGTGAAAGTCCGCGACCCCGCCGCTGCCGCCTCGGGCCAGCCCGCGTCGAACCCGCTGTGGCGATACCGCCTAGCCTGCACCGACGGCCCTGTGTTCCCCGCCGAGCAGCTGGTGTGGTGACGTTCTGTCTCGGTTGGACCCGGCCATCCGGCTTACCCCTGTGCACACAGCAGCCTCGCCTTCGGCTCGGCTTGCGGTGTGGCACCCGGCTTACCTTCAACGCGCCGCAGCCCTCACGCTCCCGATCGTCACTCGATCACGATCGTCGCCGGGTCGAACTTCAATGGCGGGAATTTCATGTCCAGCGACTCGAGTGTCTTGATCAGCACGCGCAGGATCACCAGGTCGCGGTACCACCGCTTTTCAGCCGGCACCACGTACCACGGCGCCCAGTTGGTGGAGCACCGTCGCAGGGCGTCCTGGTACGCCTGTTGGTACTCGCTCCAGCGTGCCCGCTCCGCCAAGTCCGCCGGGTCGAACTTCCACCGCTTCTGGGGCCGATCGACCCGCCGTTGAAGACGCTGCCGCTGGTACTCCTTGGTGATGTGCAGGAAGAACTTGAGGATCGTGACGCCCTCGTCGTGCAGCGTCTTCTCAAACGCGTTGATGTGTTCGTACCGCCGCTCCCAGCGTTCCTGCTCCACCAGTCCATTGACCCTTGCTGCGAGCACGTCCTCGTAATGAGAGCGGTTGAACACCGTGATGTACCCCCTGCCCGGGGTGTGCGGATGGACTCGCCAGAGGAAGTCGTGGCTCAGCTCCGGCGCGGTGGGCGCCTTGAAATTGACCACTTGGCAGCCCTGGGGGTTCACGCCGGAGAACACAGAGCGGATCGTGCTGTCCTTGCCCCCGCCGTCCATCGCCTGCAGGACGACCAGGAGGGCGTGTTTGCCTTCGGCGTACAGGAGTTCCTGCAGTTCGCTCAGCCGCGCCTTAAGCCCCGGCAGCTCGGCTTCGACGTGTTCGCGCAGGAGCCCCCCGTCGTCGTCCGCGGGGGTCTTGCTCAGATCGACTTTCGTCCTCGGCTTGATGCGGTAGTCCCTGGCCTTCGACATCACCCAGCCCTTTCTTCGTGCTGTCGCATGTCGTCGATGCTCCGTCGCCCACGGGGGGTCGCCCTCAATGTATGATGCCGCCTGGCGAGGAGGAAGCGCGTGGTGCGGTGCAGCCTGCCAGGGTCGCCCCATGGTCGAATCTCAGACCCATCCCGCAAGCGTTCAGGGGCAAGCCGTCATCGAGCTGAAGCTGCGGAACCTCGACCAGATGTTCAACTCGATGGACCCGTCTCCGTTCCACGAGAAAGACCTCGACGACGACGCGGAGGAGTTCATCCTCGGCTGGGCCAGGGAGCTGCCGCCGCACGCTATTCCGGTGCTGGTCGTGCACCTGGAAAATTTCCCGGCGCAGGACGACCCCACCGCGCTGTTGCGAGAGTCGGTGCGGCACT
>JAJUHR010000260.1 GCA_029267795.1 Planctomycetota bacterium | reverse complement strand
GACTCCCACAGCGGCTTGCCCGTATCACGGCTGATCGTCTCCGCCAAGTCTTGTCGATGCCCAGCCAGCCTTTCGCTGAACACCCTCAGCAATCCGATCCGGCCCCCCAGCGGCGTCTCCGCCCAACTCTCAAACGCCCCCTGCGCCGCCCGCACCGCGCAATCCACCTGCGCTTCGGTGGCCGCCCGCCCGCGCCACGTCACCTCGCCCGTCGCCGGGTCGATGCTCGTGAACTCCGAGCCTTCGCCCTCGACCCATCGCCCCCCGATGTAGTGGCTCTTAGATCCCATAACCCACGTCCTGGATCAGGGCCGCCTCCGGCGCCGATTCCGGGGGTTCCGGGGGCCGCAGGGTCGCATACCGCACCCGATCGCCTACCCGCACACTCAGCGCTAGCGCTTCAAGCCGATTGATCCCCACGCTCCCATCCGGCAGCTCAGCCACGTTCCCCTGGCAGGCTCGAAAATCGATCCGCGCATTCCCGATGATGTACACCGGGCTGTCGATCTTTTCGTTGATGACCCGCGACACCACCGCCGCACGGCTCTGCTTCACCGTCCGCACCTCCGTCACCGCGCAGCTGACCACCGGCCCCGCCTCAAAAATGTCGACCATCCCGTTGTACCGGAACCCCTCGCTCAGCAGGATCCGTAGCGCCGGACGCGTCTGCTCGTGCACCTTCCCGATCACCTCCTGGGCTTCCACCGGCAGCAGCGGGATATAGATCGGGTGCGTCGGCATCAAATCCGCGATGAACCGCTTGTTCACCATGCTCAGGTAATCCGCTTTAGGAAAATCGATCTCGAAGAAATGCCGCCCCAGCGCGTCCCAGAACGGCGAGCGGCCCTGCTCGTTCACCACCCCCCGCATCTCCGCGATCACCACCGGGTCGAAAAACCGCAGGTGCTCCGCCATGAAGATAAACCGCGACAGCGACAGCAGCCGCCCGTTCCCGTCCCGCCGCGCCTCCGGCGCCAGGAACAAACTGCCGATCTCGCACGGCCCGTTGTGCTCCCGCACCAAGTGCAGAGTCTGGACCTCCTTCCGCACGTTCAGCATCCGCGACTCGTGCACCGACGTCTCGATCCGGTACGCATAGAACGGCTCGAACCCGCCCACCTTCGACACCACCCCGCACGTGCCCACCACCTTCCCGCTGGTCAGGTCCTCCATCACGAACAGATACGCCTCCCCGCCGGGCTTGTCCGCCATCTTCTCAAACGCGTGCTCCGACTCCTGAATCCGCTTACGCAGGAACTCCGGGTCCTTCGGCAGCGTGGTCAGGCCGAACCCGGTCATCCCAGCCAGCTCCACCAGCCGGTCCAGGTCCTTCATCGCGATCGGTCGCATCACCATCATCGCCCGGCCACTCCCGTTGGAAAAATACACTAGCCGCCGCTGGCCACCCGCGGCCCTCCCAACCCCTCTCCCCTTTGGGGAGAGGCCGGGTGAGGGGTGAAACTCCCGAACAAATCACTCCGTCCGGCAGCAGCGTAGGGCAGGTCATCGACCTGCCTCTTCTGCAGGGCGGGCCTTCGGCCCGCCAAATCCCTTTCGTCGAATGTGGCGGGGTGCCTGGGGCTAAGCGCAGCGTGCCCCAGTCCGTAGTGCCGTATGGTGTGCTCTGCGCACCACCCACTAGCCCCGGCTGGAAAGCCGGGGTTCACCTAGCACCACCCACTCGGCCCACCCTGACCCTTCATCTCCACCAGCGTCTTCTCCACGATCGCGCACACCGCGTCGATATCCTCGGTCGTCACCGCTCCCACCGGGATCAGGAACCGCACCCGCGCCGGGTGCGCACCCGCCGTGAACCCGATCACCCCCGCCTCGAACAACGCCTGCGCCACACGCTTGGCTGTCTCCGGCGTCCCATCGAACGGCGTAAACGCCACCATCGCCCCCAGGCCAAACGGCCCGCTCAGCACCCCCGGGTGGCGCTCGCCAATCGCCTGCAGCCGTCCCGCAAAATGCCCGTGCAGCTGCGCAATCTTGCCCTGCGGACCAAAGTACCCGCGACGCAGCAACCCCTCCACGATCACCCGCGCCGCCTGGATCCCCGCCGTACCCCCGGTAAACGTCTGGCTGATCAGCCCCGGCTGGGGCGTCATCTCATCGGTGAATAGTGTCGCGCACACCTGGCTGAGCTTGCCGATCGTCACCACGTCTACGTAAGGGCCCAAACCGAAGTGCTGAAACGCAAACAACCTCGTCGTCCGCCCGAACGTCTGCACCTCGTCGATCATGATCGGCACGCGCCGCGTCCGCAACTCCTCCATCAGCGCCACAAAAAACGCCCGGTCCCCCACGTGGTACCCGCCCTCGCCCTGCACCAGCTCGAAGCACATCGCCGCGTGCGCACCCGGATACCGCTCCACATGCCGGCGCAACGCCGCCAACGCCCGCTGCGTGCTCTCCCCCGGCCGCTGCGCATCGAAAAACGGCACGTAATCCACCGCGACCGTCGTCGGCAGGCCCACCCGATACCCCGGCTTGTCCGTAATCTGCGATAGCGCCAGCGTCCTACCCGCAAAGCACCCCTCGAACGCCAGCACCCGGCTCGCAGGCCAACGCTTCTGCATCAGGATCTTTAGCGCATTCTCGTTCGCCATCGCCCCGCTGGTCGTCAGCACGCAGTGCTCCAGACGCGACCCACCTTCCTGAGCCGCCTCCACCAGCGTCTGCACCAACGCCGCAGACCGCACGTCCTGCTGCAGGTTCCCCTGCATGATCGTCCCGGATAGCGCCGCCTCCAACGCCGCCGCCACCATCTCCGGGTGCCCGTGCCCCCAGCAGTGCACCCCGATCCCGGTAATGAAATCGTACTTGACGCTCCCGTCCGCCAGCTCCACCAGCGCCCCCTTGCCGAACCCGCTGCCCAGATAGGGGTAGTACAACGCCCCGCCCCGCAGCCGGTTGAACTTCTGGATCGCCTGCTCGTACGACGCCTTCAATCGCTCGTCCGCCGGCTTGACCCCCACCAGCCTCGACTGGTGTTCCGCCATCGCCTCCAGCACCAGCCGCTTGGCCTCCGCGACCCGCCGGTCGTGCGCCAAGCTTTCGCTCAACAGCCCATCCTTAAGCCCCATCCCTATCATCCGCGCCTCCTTCGCTCTGCATCGCCTCCCGCTCAGACACCGGCCACACCAACTCACCCGACGCCAGTTTCATCAGCAACAACGCCGTCAGCTTGGCCCGCTCCCCCAGGCTGTCCAGCTCGATGTACTCCTCACTGCTATGGATCCCGCCCCCCCGCGGGCCCAGCGAGTCCACATTCGGCAGCCCCGCCGCCGCCAAACGGTTCCCGTCCGACACCCCGCCGCTGTCTCGCCAACGGATATCCAGCCCCAGCTCCCGACCGCACTCCGCCACCACACCCAGCAGCCTTTCGGTCGGGGCGTCCACCGGCTTGGGCGGGGCGCCGAAACCCCCGTGCATCACGGCGGAGAACCCTTCCCGGACGTTCAATCCCTCAATGATCTCCCGCAATCGACCCCACACCCACTCCATATCGTCCGAGCAAGTCACGCGGATATTCATCCGAAAAACGGCCAGGTCCGGCACCACGTTCACCGGCCCGCCGCCGCTGACCTTGCCCACGTTCACCGTGACCCCCGG
>JAJUHR010000088.1 GCA_029267795.1 Planctomycetota bacterium | reverse complement strand
CGACAAAGCATTCCACAAGCTCCATGCCCGTGGGATTCACAAATGCCACCTGAGCGTGCTCGAATCGAACCAACCTCAACCGTTTTGGGAGGTCGTTCGCTGGCAAGACCCCCCCGATCTGCACCGCCCCGCAGCTTCCCCCGACCCCTCCGACGAATCGCTCCCCTCCATCCCCCAGTAGCCGCGAGTGCAAAACCGCGCTTTTTTTACCCCCTCTCTCTCGAGGCAGAGGCCGGGTGAGGGTGCATCGTCCGCCTTGTGCTCGGATGCTCCGCCGGGTGCCACTGACAAACTTGTTTGTCAGTGTCTGACCTTACCGCCGCGTGCCTGGGGCGGTAGGCCATGCCATCGCCCCGCCGAATCCTTCTTCGTCGGGTGCGCTGTGCGCACCACCTGGCCGCGGGTGGCAACCCCCGGCCCCACGATCCCCGCCATCCCCGACGCGACTCGTTAAACTAAAAAAACCGCAGCCACCGCAGCTTCGATACCAACCCCCAGGAGCCCAAACTCATGACTCAGCGAGCGGCCACCGCCCGCCAGGCAGCACAGGGCCTAAGGCGATTCGTTAGCCAGCTCCGTCAGTGCCCGGTAATGATCGGCTTCGACGGGTTCGTGGATTCGATCATCGCCGTGGTCGACAAGCGCTACGACATCCACCGGTACGATCCCGTCCAAACCATCGAGCAATTCAGCCGAAAAATCGCCGCCGCCGCCGGCAAAAGCTCCAACTACGAGCTGGTCGTCAAGCTCGAAAAACTCGGCGGCAACGGCCCGATCATGGCCAACGCCCTGGCCGCCGTAGGCCTGCCCGTGACCTACGTGGGGGCCGTGGGATACCCCGATCCGCACCCCGTCTTCGCCGACTTGGCCCATCACGCCGAATGCATCCCCATCGCCGACCCCGCCCGCACCGACGCCCTGGAGTTCACCGACGGTAAGCTGATGTTCGGCAAGCTCCAGACCCTCTTCGCCGTAAACTGGCAGCGACTCGACCAAGTCGTCGGCGCCCAGCGGTTCAAGGGCCTCGTTGCCCGTTCCCACCTGATCGGCATGGTGAATTGGACCATGCTGCCCCGCATCGGCGAGATTTGGCGGGAAATGACCGAAAAAATCCTGCCCGCGCTGCACCCGCTCGCCGGCGCCCCTGACGGCCGCCGCCACGTCTTCGTCGACCTGGCCGACCCGGAAAAACGCACTGCCGCCGACCTCCGCGAAGCCCTCGGCCAGCTCTCCGCTATGACCCGGCACGTCCACGTCACCCTCGGTTTGAACCTCAAAGAGTCCGTCCAGGTCGCCGCCGCCCTCGACTTGCCCCACCCCGCCGATCCCGAACAACACATCGAACCCCTGGCCGAAGCGCTCTGCCGGGCGATGGGGCTCTTCAGTGTGGTGATCCACACACGATCCGCCGCCGCCGCCGCATGCCGGCAGGGCGATTCAATCGCCGCCGCCGCCTTCGCCGGGCCTTACGTGCAGCAACCGAAAATCTCCACCGGCGCAGGCGACCACTTCAACGCCGGCTTCGTCCTCGGTCAGCTCGCCGGGCTCGATCTCACCCAGACCCTCTGCCTGGGCACCGCCGTCAGCGGCTACTACGTCCGCAACGCCGCCAGCCCCAACGCCCAACAACTGGCCGACTTCTGTGAACACCTGCCCGAGCCCCAAGCTTGATCCGCCGCCGTAGCGTGCGCTCTGCGCACCTTCTTGTAGGGCGGGTCAATCGCAGCGGACCCGCCAATAACCGCGGGTGGCCACCCGCGTTTTTTTTTAACCCCTCTCCCTCGAGGGAGAGGCCGGGTGAGGGTGGATCGTCTGTGTCTTGCGCGGGTGCCACTGACAAACTTGTTTGTCAGTGACCGACCTTACCGCTGGGTGCCTGGGGCTAAGCGCAGCGTGCCCCAGTGAGTGACCGGAGCTCGTAGGGTGCGCTGTGCGACAAAAAATAGCCCCGGCTGGAAAGCCGGGGTTAATGACCCATCGCAGCCTCATAGGGCAGGGCTTTGCCCCGCCGAATTCGCCGCCGGTAGGTCCGGGCCTGTCCGGACAAAACCACCCAGAACAATGGATGTCACCGCCCGCTACGCCTACCGTCAACTTGTTCTCGCTCGATCCCCAGCGCCGGACCCGCCACCATGACGACCGACGCTCAACAGCGCAAAATATCCCTACCGTGAGCACCGCCACCATCCCCCCCAACCCGACCGAAACCCGCCACCGCGACTTGGCCCAGCTCTTCGACAAGCTGCCCCCCCACGCCCTCGAGGCCGAGTGCGCCCTGCTGGGCTCGATGATCCTCGACTGGCACGTCATCGGCGAGGTCATCCAGCTCGTCCAAGGCCCCCAGGACTTCTACAAGCCCGCCCACGCCCGCATCTACTCCATCTTGGTCGAGCTCTACGACGCCAACCAGCCCGTGGACATGGTCCACCTAAACCAGCGCCTGGTAGACTTAGGCGAGCTCGAACGCGTCGGTGGCCTGGACTACCTCATCCAATTGGCCGAATCGGTCCCCTCTGCCGCCGCCGCCGCCCACTACGCCCGCATCGTCCACGAAAAAGCCCTGCTCCGCCGGCTCATCGACGCCGCCGGCAAGATCCTCCACGACGCCTACCACAGCGCCGAGCCCGTCAGCGACCTGCTTAGCGCCGCCGAACAAGAGATCTTCCGTCTGGCCGAGTTCGGCGAAGCCCGCGACACCTCCCACCTCAAAGTCCTGCTCCAGGAGCTCTACGCCCGTCTCGAGGCCCACGACGGCCGACCCGTCACCGGCTTGGAAACCGGCTTCTTCGAGCTCGACGAGCTGACCAACGGCCTGCAGAGGGGCGAGATGATCATCGTCGCCGCACGCCCCAGCATGGGCAAGACCGCCCTGGCCCTGAACATGGCCGAGCACATCGCCATCACCCGCAAGCAGCCGGTGGTCGTCTTCAGCCTCGAGATGAGCAAGCAGCAGCTGGCCCAGCGCCTCCTGTGCTCCCGCAGCGGCGTCGACCTGCACCGCCTGCGCCGCAACATGCTCAGCACCGACGAGTTCGCCCGCCTCGCCTCCACCGTCGGCGAGCTCAGCGACGCCCCCTTCTTCATCGACGACACCCCCGGCCTGTCCCTCCTGCAGCTACGCGCCAAGGCCCGCCGACTCGCCGCCCGCCACGACATCGCCGCCGTCTTCGTCGACTACCTCCAGCTGATGGCCGTCCCCGGCGCCGAGTCCCGCCAGCAAGAGGTCTCCCTGCTGTCCCGCGGCATCAAGGCCATGGCCCGCGAGCTGGACGTCCCCGTCGTGTGCCTAAGCCAGCTCAACCGCGCCCCGGAGTTGCGCGAAGGCCACCGCCCCCGCATGAGCGACCTGCGCGAGAGCGGCTCGATCGAGCAGGACGCCGACGTGGTCATGATGCTCCACCGCGAGGAGTACTACCACACCGAGCCGGACTGGAAGCAGGAGAACCCCGACAGCGTCGGCACCGCCGAGGTCATCATCACCAAGCAACGCAACGGCCCCACCGGCACCGTCAAACTCACCTTCGACGGGCCCACCACCCGCTTCAAGAACTACTCGGCCCCGAAAGGCTCGCCGCCGTTTTAACCCAGCCGCCGGTCCCCGGTGCCAACCCCCCGGTTGTTCGGACTCGTAGGGCGGTTATCGACCCGCCTAATCCTTATCCCACAAGGTCCGCGGTGTGCACCGCCACCACGCACTATGGCGTCGTGAGCAGGTAATTCTGACGGTAAGTGATGTGGCTGATGTGATCGGTCACTCGGCCCCCGAAAACCCGCTGCTGGTCGAAAGTGATCGTCAGCGCCTGCTGAAACACCGCGGGCTCGTACCCGTAGTACGTCGCCGCTCGCAGGTCCCTGCGCGATTCATACCAGACCATCGTTTCGGAGCCGCGCTGCAACTCCAGAGCGGTGACCGCCTGCCGCAGCGGCTGTGGGTCAAACGCCAACGACCTCGATGGGGCGGTGTACTGGGCAGGGGCCCGCTCTCGACTCTCCGCGAAGTGCGCCTGCTGGCACCCCACAGCCATCGCGACAAACCCCGCCGAGACCCACAGCCTCGCGCATCCACCACCGGCCGGCATGGATAACATCTCCCTTCGCGGGCCAGCTCTCGCCCCGCGGGTTCCTGCTCCGAGACATGTTGACCACAAACAACCTAGCAACAGATATGCCGACCATAAGTCCGGGACAGCGACGCCACTATTATAACCCACGGCTTTCGAGGCCTTACAATCAACAACACACCGCCCACCACTTGAAGAAAAACTAGGGCCGGCAGCATCGAGGCGTTCATCTTCATAAACACGGCCCCCCGCCCACGCCGGTCGAAAGACACAGCCTTTTTCTGTCGGCAGACGGTGCCCCACGCCCTGCAGGGCATTGTGGTGCTAACATCATGATCCTAAAACGAAGATCGATGCCCCTTCACAACCTCAGTCGGCCTCGATCCTTGACGCCTTAGGAGCAATTTGTTCTACTTAGGAATTCGATAGGTTGCCGACGAATCGGAGCGTTTGTTATGGCTAATTACACCGGTCCCAAGGTCAAGCTTTCTCGCCGGGTGGGTGTCCCGATCGCCGACACCCCCAAGCACACCACGAAGCGCCAGCTGAACCCACCGGGGATGCACGGATTCCGCGGGCGTCGTCTGCGCGACTTCGGCGTCCGCCACAACGAAAAGCAGAAGGTCCGCTACCACTACAACGTGCTCGAGCGGCAGTTCCGCCGCTACCTCGTCGAGGCCTCCCGCGCCAAAGGCAACACCGGCGACGCGCTGCTGCGAATCCTCGAACGCCGCCTGGACAACGTGATCCGCCGCTTGGGTTGGGCCAGAACCATCTGGGCCGCCCGGCAGGTCGTCTCCCACGGCCACGTCCTGGTCAACGGCCGCAAGACCGATCGCCCCGGCTGCCAACTCGAGGTCGGCTCCACCATCACCCTTAAGCCCGGCATCCACCAACTGGTCAGGGAGAACTTGGAATCGTTACCCGGCCACCAGGTCCCCTCCTGGCTGAGTTTCGATCCTTCCACCTTGACCGCCACCGTGGTGGCCATGCCCACCGCCGACCAAGTCCCGTTTGACGTGAACATGAATCTGATCATCGAGCTCTATCGGTGATCGAAGCACCCGCGTCGGGCCCCCGGATCGTCCGGCCTTAGCAAGCAGACCAGGGCAGGCCGCAGCAAGCCTCCGGGGCCTCATCTTCGGCAAGGAGTCTCCGATATGGGTCTGCTTACCGGCAAGCGTGGCGTGGTCTTCGGCGTCGCCAACGACCACAGTTACGCCTGGTTCATCTCCAAGCAGCTCCTGGGCGCCGGAGCCCAGTGCCTGTTCACACACCTGCCCGACCCGGCCGGCAAAATGGAGCGCCGCTGCCGTTCCGCCCTCAACGAGCTGGGCATCCCCGACCCCTGGCTGATGCCCTGCGACGCCTCCTCCGACGCCAGCCTCGACGCCGTGTTCGCCAAGCTCCAGGCCGACTTCGGCTCCGTCGATTTCGTCGTCCACTCCATCGCCTTCGCCGACCGCCAGTTCCTCCAGGTCGGCAACTTCCACACCACCACCCGCCAAGCTTGGGCCCAGGCCCTGGACATCAGCGCCTACACCCTCTTGGCCATGGCCCAACGGGCCATCCCCCTGATGCCCAACGGCGGGTCGATCATCGCCATGACCTATTACGGCGGCGAAAAAGTGATCCCCGGCTACAACCTCATGGGGATCGCCAAAGCCGCCCTCGAACACACCGCGCGCTACCTGGCCGCCGAGCTGGGAGAGAAGAAAATCCGCGTCAATACCATCTCCGGCGGGCCGCTGCGGACCCTGGCCGCCTCGGCAGTCGGCGGGATCTCCCAGATGTTTGAGCACCAGCAGCGCAAAGCCCCCTTGCGGCGAAACATCGACGGCGAAGAGGTAGGCAACACCGCCGTCTACCTCCTCAGCGACCTGGCCAGCGCCGTCACCGGAGAAAACGTCCACGTGGACGCGGGCTTCAGCATCGTGGGCTTGTAAAAAAGAAGGGGTATAGGGGAGATGAAAAAGTCCGCAACGAAACGAGACAAAACCACGCGGTAAGGCGGACGAAATGGCAGGCGAGTTTGGCTCGCAGCGGCTCCGGGGCTCCGGGGGCTCCGGGGGAGCCGGACGAAACTCCGGGGGGGCGGGGTTCCGGGGGGTCGCTACCAGCCACCGATGATGACTAGGATTCGTTGATGTCGATACGCCTGGAATGCGAACATTGTGGGACCAGGATCAAGGTCCCCGACGGCACCGAGGGGCGGATGGTCCGCTGCCCCCAATGTGGCCATACCCAGCGGGTTGCGCCCAGCAGTGTGGCCGTACCTTCGGACAACGCCCTGGCCGCCTCCACTCAAGCTCAAGATCAACCCCCCGAGGCATTGCCCTCCAGCCCGCCTGAGCCTCGACTGCGGCTGAGCAAGCCCACGCCCCTCAACCCACCCGCCCCATCAGGCAAGCCCGTCAACCCAACCACTAACGAGCCCTCCGCGGCGCTGGCAGCCATGGCTGAGGGCTGGCAACCCACCGCCGCTTCGGGAGACCCGGCGCAGCGGTTCTACAGTGGAGCTGAGGAACAGGATGCGCCCATCGATGCGGTCGAGGACTCTTCGAGTCGCCTCAGCGACCTGCGATCGACGGATCCGTCCGCCTCGCCTGCCAAGCCCGCTGCAGCTCCCAGGCCCGCTGCTATTAAAGCCCCAGAGCCCGCCAAGCCGCCCTCCCCCGTCGTCGAACCCCCCAGCTCGTATCCCCCGCCTCCAACCCCTCGCCTGGGCGTTGCTTCACCCGGTGGCATCACCGCCCCCAGAAACCCCGCTCCGGGAATCTACTCCAGCAGAGGAGGGTCGGGGACCTTTAGAGCTTCCGGGCCTGGCGGACCCGGGACTTCCGGGGCTTCCGGAGGTTTCGGAACTTCCGGGGGTTCCGGGGGTGCTGTCCCCGTAGCGGAACCCAACCCAAGGGATATCCCCCCGCCACGCAGGCCCGCGGTCCAGGCGATCCCTGTGACCAAGTCCCAGCCAACCGCGCCTCCCAGCCCCCGGCCACGCGCTACCCCCGTCGTGTCGCCTCGCCCAGCCGAGTCACCCACCGTCGGCCAACCCGTCCTGCTCCAGGAACCGCTCGTCCCCTCTCCACTGCACCCCAAGACGCACCCACCCAAGCATGGCGAGTACACCGCCTTAATGGTCCTGGCCTGGGTGTTGCGGTTGCTGGCCTTCTTCACCCTCGGCGGGGCCGTCAAGCTCCTGCTGATCACCACCGACCTGCACTGGGAGATCAGCCACCGTCTGCTCGTGTTCCTCGCGGGGCTCGCCCTCGCCGCCCTGCTCTGGGGTGGTGGCGAAGTG
>JAJUHR010000302.1 GCA_029267795.1 Planctomycetota bacterium | reverse complement strand
TACTTTTTCATACGTAAACGAGGCTCGGAAAGGCTCTCATTCGTCTTCGTCGAGGGACTTTTGCACGGTCAAGGGCGGGGCAGATACTGTGGCTTCCGTGGCCTTGTTGCCGGCGTTCTGTTCCTCGGCGGCGAGCTCGGCCTTCATCGCCTCCCAGTCTTCGAGCGAGATCATCACCTCGCGGGCCTGCGAGCCCTTGTACTGCCCGATGATGCCTGCCTCGGCCATTTGTTCGATCAGGCGCGAGGCCCGGCCGTAGCCGATCGTCAGCCGGCGCTGCAGCAGGGAGACGCTGCCGCGTTTGGTCTGCAGCACGATTTCGACCGCCTGGTCGAACAGCGGGTCCTTGAGGAATTCTTCCTCGACCGCGTCCGCGGACTTGATCTGCACGAGCTGCGGCTCAAAGTTCTGCTGGGCGACGGTCTTGAGAAAGCCGACCACCTTGCGGACCTCGCTGTCGTCCACCAGCGTGCCCTGCGCCCGCATCAGCTTGCTGGTCCGCGGGCTCAGGAACAGCATGTCGCCCTGGCCCAGCAGCAGCTCAGCCCCCTTGTGGTCGAGCACGATCCGGCTGTCCATCACCGAGGCCACCTTGAACGACACCCGGCAGGGCATGTTCGATTTGATCAGGCCGGTGACGACGTTCGCCTGCGGCCGCTGGGTCGCCAGGATCAGGTGGATCCCCACCGCCCGCGCCTTCTGGGCGATGCGGACGATGAAGCCCTCCACCTCGCGGTTGGTCATCATTAAGTCGGCCAGCTCGTCGATGACGAAGACCATGTACGGCAGCTTCTTGGGGATGCGGGCCTCTTCGGCCTCGCTGGCGGGCGCGAACCGCTCACGCAGCTGCTCCCAACCCAGCGCGTTGTAGCCGGCGATGTCGCGCACCCCCGCTTCGGCCAGCAGCTCGTACCGCTCGTCCATCTTCACCGTGGCCCACTCCAGGATCGCCGTGGCCTTGGACATCTCCGTCACCACCGGGCACATCAGGTGCGGGATGTCTTTGAACATGCTCATCTCCACCATCTTCGGGTCGACCAGAACCAGCTTCAGCTCGTCCGGCCGCTTGGTCATCAGGAACGACATGATGATGCTGTTCAGGCACACCGACTTGCCCGAGCCGGTCGTGCCGGCGATCAGCATGTGGGGCATCGCCGCCAGGTCCGCGATCTGCGGGTTGCCCGACGCGTCCTTGCCCAGGAACATCGGCAGGACCATGCCCCGGGTGACCTGGGCGTGCGCGGTCATCAGTTCCTTGAGCCGCACGCGCTCTTTCTTAAGGTTGGGCACCTCGACCCCGACGGTGTCCTTGCCCGCCATATTCGGCACGACACGGATGTTCGGGGCGCGCAGGGCCCGCGCCAGGTCACTGGAGACCCGGAACACCTGCGACACCTTCGTCCCCGGGGCCAGCCGGACTTCGTACAGGGTGATCACCGGGCCGGAGTCGATCCCGACGACCTCGCCCTGGATGCTGTACTGCTGCAGCGCAGCCTCGAGCCGCACCGCCTGATCGCGGACCAGCCGCTCCATCTCCTCGGTGAAGCTGCTCTCGGGTTCTTCGAGCAAATCCAAGCTCGGGAACTGGTAACCGGACAGATCGACTTCGCTCAGCGGCTCCGACGCTCCGGTGGGCCTGGGCGCGGGGCGGGAGGCAAAATTAATCGGCAGCTGCTTGATCTTGGCCCGCAGCGCCTCGCGGTCCAACGGTTTTTTCTCCGGTTCCGCGTCGGTGTCCGACCCGGCCTGGGGTTTCGCTTCTGCGGCGCCGGAAGGGGTTTCGTCGCTGTCGAGCTCGCCCTCGATCACCGCGTCCGGATCGGTCGCATCCGTGCCACCCTTGCGCGGCAGCAACCCGCTGGGCGATGTGCCGGTCTCTTGTTTACCGCTTCGAATACCGAGGAACGAGAACCGACCCCCCGCCAAGGATGCGGGCTTACCTGCGGATGATCCACCCGCCAAAGCTACCCTGGGCCGCGGCAGCTGGAACTTGCCCGCGGTCATCACCAGCCTGCCCATCAGCCGGGGCAGCGCCAGCACGATTTGGTCCATCGCCAGGATCGCCCCGACCCAGAACCCGACGGTCACAATGATGAACGTGCCCAGGCCGCCAAAGCGCGCGGCCAATTCACGGTTGACAAAGATCGCCAGCAAACCGCCGACGCCCTCCGGCCGGTGGGTGATGGCGCGGATCGGCGAAGGAAACACGTCCGGCAGGTTGTTCGGGACGCTTAAGCCCACCAAGGCGCTGGTGGCGAAGGCCATAACCAGCAGGCCGCAGAGGCGCAAGATCGGCTGGGTGATCGGCTTGCTGCGGGCGGTGGCGATCAGGAAGGCCAGGATCCCCGCCATGATGATCCACACCCCCGGGCCGATCATCAGGTATGTCTTATGGGACGCCCAGGCTCCGAATCGCCCCACCCAGTTGTGCGGCGGATCGTTGTACGGCGCCACGGCGTGCCCCGGCCAGTCCGCCATGTCGTAACTGACCAGGGCCGCTGCCATCAGCAGCCACGCGCCTAGCAGCACCGTCCAGCCCAGGTATCGGTGCAACTGTTCCTTGGAGCGAGTTTCCCCCGAACCCGAGGAAGAGGATTTCTTGGCCATCGAGAGTCCTTCTCTTGCGTTTGAGCGTTCCCGCGCTGCAGCGACGCACCTACCGCGCCGCAAAAATTATTATCGGCATACCCGGGCGAAGACCGCCAATTAATTGATAGTAGCTAATTACTGTTGTATCAACGAGTTGAGTTGCTAAGTCGGTAACTATTGCGGGGCGAGTTCCAATCGATTAATGCCCCGTGTGGCCGAAGCCGCGGTCGCCGCGGGTGGTTGGGGGCAGTTCCTCGACGGGCACCCAGCGGGTCCGGGGCACCGGCTTGATAACCATCTGGGCGATCCGCATGCCGCGGGTCACCTCGAAGGGCTGCTGCCCGAGGTTGATCAGCGGCACCTTGACCTCGCCGCGGTAGTCGGCGTCGATCGTCCCCGGGGTGTTGGGCATCGAGATGCCGTGCTTGGCGGCCAAGCCCGAGCGCGGGCGGACCTGGGCCTCGTAACCCACCGGCACCGCCATCGCAAACCCGCAGGGGATCAGCGCGATCGCCCCCGGCGGAATTGCCACCGGCGAGGGGACCGC
>JAJUHR010000284.1 GCA_029267795.1 Planctomycetota bacterium | reverse complement strand
CTGATCCGCCACCAGTACCACCGCAGCAGCACCACGAACCCGGCGCCCGACATCAGCTCGAAGAACTTGAACCATTCGGTGCTGATCGATTCGAGGAAGAACGCGTACACGCCGGCGATCGCCGCGAGCACCCCGGAGACCACCTGCGAAACGACCACGTTGGTGCGGTCGCTGCCATCGGGGTGGATGAACCGTTTGTAGATGTCGTTCACCACGTACGAGGCGCCGAAGTTGATGTGGGTGGAGATCGTCGACATATAGGCCGCGATCAGGGCCGCGACCATCATGCCCCGCAGTCCCGTCGGCAGGTACTTCATCAGCATGACCACGTACGCGTGCTCCGCGTCGTAGTGCCGCCCGTACGCGGTGATGTCGGGGATCAGGAACAGCGAGCCGATCCCCACCACGATCCACGGCCAGGGCCTCAGCGCAAAGTGCGCGAGGTTGTACCACAGCATCGCCAAAACCGAGTGCTTCTCGTCCTTGCAGGAAAACAGCCGCTGCGCCAGGAACCCCCCGCCCTCGCCGCCGGCCCACCACTGCAGCCCAAGGAACACCACCAGGGACCACACGGCCAGCAACCCGCCACCCGTCAAATCGAACGGCGGCAGGAACCCGGTGATCTTCCGCGTGGCCACCACCGTGTCATACCGCCACGCCGCCATCACTTCGCTCTTGTTGTTGATCCCCGCCTCGTCCAGGCGTTCCATCAGCTGCTGCTCGGTCCACGCCAGGGTGGAGATGCGGTAGTACGAAACCCGTTGGCCCAGGGCGGGTTCGTCGTCCACGACGATCTGCGACTTGATCAGCTTCTCCGCCACCCTGGAGCTGGAGAACACCGCTTCACTGATCGTGTAGGCGCGCCGCCACTGGCGAACCACCGCGTCCTTCTCCTGGGCTGCCAGCCCCAGGCCGTCGACGCGCTGCACGAACTGCGGCTCGCTGACCCCGTCGGCGGCCCAGCCCCACGCGCCCTCGGCTGCCGAGTGACCCCGGAGCAAGCCCGCGTTCGCCAACCGCTCGGCCACCCGGCGGGCGTCACGCTGCGGCGCGGCCGGATCGCCCGTCTGCGAATACCTAAGCCCATCTTCGCCAATCGCCTCGGCCAGGCTCGCCTCGCTGAGCGTGCCGCGATCGGACGACACCTGGTTGCGGATCAGGCCCTGGTTGACCGCTAGCCGTGCCTGCGCCACCAGGTTCTGCGGGCCCGACGACACGAGCAGCACCGCGACCATCAGCACCACCGTGCCCGACATCGCGAACGTGAACTGGAACAGGTCGGTGGCCATCAACCCCCACATCCCCGACGCGATCGTGTACGCCGACGCCCCGATGAAGCACGCGATGATCCCCGTGGCCTTGGCCGGGATGATCGCCTCGCCCAGGATCGGCCAGTGGGTGATCTGGGACGGGTCCAGCACCGACGTGACCTCCACGCCCTTGTCCACCAGCACCGGCAGCCATTGGTCGTGCACAAACACCAGCGTGGGGATGTTCAGCGTCACGTCCAGGATCTTGACCATCGCCAGCGTCACCCAGCCCATCACCAGCGTGTTCTGGATGAGCGAGCGGTACGTGGCGTGGAACAGACGCAGGCTGGCCGCGGGTGCCCCCGAATACCGCAGCTCGTTGAACTCCACGTCCGTCAGAATGCCCGCACGCCGCCAAAGCCGGGCGTAGAAAAACGTGCACAGCATCATCCCCATGATGCCGCCCCACCAGAACCAGTTCTTCTCCAGCCCGTACGTCCGCATCCACCCGGAGATCACCAGTGGGGTATCGGCGGCAAACGAAGTGGCTACGATCGACGTCCCGGCCAGCCACCAGGTCATCTTCCGCCCGGCGATAAAGTAATCCATCAGGCTCCCGGTGCCCCGCTTGGACAGCCCGAACCCGATCCAGAAAGTGATCGCGAAGAATAAAGCGATAACAAACCAATCCCATCCGGCCAGCGACGGGAGCGTCATCATCAGAGGGAATCCTTCTCCGGAGGGCACATGGGGGTGAGCATCCCTGACTATATGAGACGGCCGGGCAATGAGCAAACAGCCGATCCCGACGTCTGTCTCCAAGCTTAGCCCCCGCCTCCCCGGCGGGCTAACGCGGCGGCCATCCCGGCACCGTGGGGCGCGCCTACGCACCCCCAACACCCCCCGCCGGGGTGGCTGGGGCAGAGCCTAGCGATGCCCCAGTATTTCTGTGGTGTCGCTTCGCCCCACCTTGACCCCGGCGCCGTAGGGTGCGCTGGGCGCACCAACACTAGCCCCGACTGGAAAGCCGGTGTTTTTGACCACCGGAGGGTGCCTGGGGCTAAGCGTAGCGTGCCCCAGTACCGCATCGCCAACGGGACGCAGCCGCCCCTCCTACTCCGCCGCGAACATCGCCTCGACAAACCGATCGGGGTCGAACGGCTCAACGTCCTCGGGCGTCTCGCCGACGCCCACGAGCTTCACCGGGATCCCCAGCTGCTTCTGGATCGCCACGACAATCCCCCCCTTCGCCGTCCCGTCGAGCTTCGCCAGGAAGATGCCCGTGACCTGGATGGCCTCGGTGAACACCCTCGCCTGGGCGATCGCGTTCTGCCCCGTGGTAGCGTCCAGCACCAGCAGCACCTCATGAGGGGCCCCGGGGATTTTTCTGGCGCATACGTTCCGCACCTTGCTCAGCTGCCGCATCAGGGGGTCCTGGGTATGCAGACGCCCCGCGGTATCCACCAGCAGCACGTCCACCCCGCGGGCGATCGCCGCCTCGCAGGCGTCAAACGCCACAGCCGCCGGGTCGCCGCCTTGCTGCCCCTTGACCACCTCCACGCCCAGCCTCCCCGCCCAGACCTCCAGCTGCTCCACCGCGGCCGCCCGGAACGTGTCGCACGCCGCCAGCAGCACCGACTTGCCCCGGTCGCGCAATGTCTTGGCAATCTTGGCCACGCTGGTCGTCTTGCCCGCCCCGTTGATCCCCGCGACCAGGATCACCGTCGGGCCCTGGCTCGGCGGCGCAAAACACAGCTCCAGCCCCTGTGAGTCCCACGCCGCCCTCACCCGGTCCTTCAGGTGTTGCAGAGCCTCCTCGCCGGTGTTGATCCGGCCGGCCTTCCAAGCTTCCGCAATGCCCTTGACCAACTCGGCACTCGTCTGCACGCCGATATCGGCCTGGATCAGCCGGGCTTCAAGCTGTTTCAACAGCTCGTCGCTGAGCGAGCGGCCCATCAGCAGCGAGCGGACCTGCTGAACGAACCCCTGCCGCGTCTTGCTGAGTCCTTGCTTGAGCTTGCTGAAAACGGATCGAAATAGGCTCATGGATAGATCGGGGGG
>JAJUHR010000054.1 GCA_029267795.1 Planctomycetota bacterium | reverse complement strand
GATCTCGTTTTTCTTTAGGCCGTAGATCAGCCAGTTCTTGTCGCGGAACTTGCGGTGGTCCGAGGCGGGGAAGGTGTGGTCGGGGGACTTGAATTCCTCGTCGAGGATGCCAGAGTTGGTTGGGACGCGGGCGATGACGGCGCCGCGGCCGCGCCGCTGGGCGATCTGGCAGAACTCGCGGCCGGGGTCTTGCTCGTACATGTTGAAGACGGTTTGGACGACGGCGGCGTCGCGTTCGAGGAAGGCGCGGTGGCCCTCTTCGCGCCAGCCGATGGCCGGCCCCAGCGCCACGCCCCAGTAGCGGATTTTGCCCTCGGTGCGCAGGTCCTCGAGGGTCTGGAAGAACTCGTCTTTAAATTGGGGGAGCTTGAGGTTGTGGGCCTGGTAGAGGTCGACGCAATCGATGCCGAGGCGCAGCAGGGACTGCTCGAGGTCGTAGCGGACGAAGGCGGGGCTGAAGTTCTGGGCGCGTTCGCGGTGGCTGCCCTGCTCGCCGGGGTCGGAGTAGAAGTCGTAGCCGAACTTGGTGGAGATGACGAGGTTGTGCCGGCCGGCGTAGCGGATGGTTTCGGCCAGCAGGCGTTCGGCGCGGCCGTTGCCATAGGCGGCGGCGGTGTCGAAGAAGTTCACGCCCAGGTCGAAGGCGAGGTTCTGCAGGCGGACGCCGTCCTGGTCGGAGAAGTTGCCCCACCAGTCGGTGCCGAAGACGAAGTTGCCGTAGCCGAGGACGCTGACGCGTAGGTCGGTGCCGGGGATCGTGCGGTAGTCCATGGTTGCCACCTCAAAGAAAGAGACCGTTGAGTATTTTAACGTATGGGAGCCGGGTCGTGGTGTGCGGCTCGGGTCATTGGCCGTACCGGACCGCCAGGCGGTTGAACTCGCTGAGGTAGGGTTCGCCGCCGAGGTTGGGGTCGGTGAGCTTGAGGGATCGTATGCACAGGGGGATGTCTTCGATCGACTGGTTGAGTTTAGCCATGATCTGCAGCCGGCGGAGCCAGGCGTTCCACCAGATCGAGGGGTAGGGCGGCGCCATGCCGTTGATCAGGCGGTCGTAGTAGCCGGCGGCTTCGAGCAGGGCCGATTCGCTGCCTGTGGCGAACAACGACTCGCCCATGTGGTGGATCAGCTCGGAGTCGTCGGGGTAGGCCTCCAGCAAAGGGCGCAGGCGTTCGACGGCGCCGTCGGGCTTACCCGCGAGGCGCATGGCCTTGATCAGGATGAGGTGGAACGGGACCAGTTCGTCCTCGGTGTACTGCTGGGCGGTGGCCCAGTCCAGCAACAGTTGGGCGAGCATCTCGGCGGCGGCGGCCAAGTCCTGCGATTTTTTCTCCAAGGCGGCTTTTTCGTGCGAGACCAGCGTTTCCTCGGCGCGCTTCCGCAGGGCGTCGATGCGCTGGTCCAGGTCGGTGAGCACCTCGTCGATGACCGGGGCGGCCTCGTCGGGGAACCGCGACATCATCTTCTCGGCTTCGTTGACGGCCTGGCCGAATTGCCCGGAGTGGGCCTGCGCCAACACGCGGCGGGCGAGGGCTTCGCGGATCAGATCGGGGTCGTCCTGGAAGCGGTCCTCAAAGCCGTCCAAGGCCTGCGCGGCGTCGTCGGCGTGGTCCTGCGCTAAGGCGATGTCAGCCTCGACCAGCCGGGCCCAGCCAAGGGTGTTGTGGATGACCTGCAGCTGCTCTTCCGGTGCGCCCACGGGCGGCGACGCTGTGGTGTCCAAGACCGCTTTGACGGCTCGGGCGAGCTGGCGGAGCAAGGCGTCCTTCTCGGCCGGGTCCGCGGTGTGGGCCCACTGCTCCTTCATGGCCAGCAGTCGTTCGCGCTGAGCGGCGAAGTAGTCGGGGTGTCCGGCGGGTATTTTGCTTAAGACCGCGGCTGCCTCGGCGAAGGCCCCGCGCGGGATCAAGACGCTCGCGGCGTAGTAAAGGCGCTCGTTGTCGGCGGTTTTGCTGGTGGGGTACTTTTCGAAGAGCACAGCCACGGTTCGGGCGTACGCTTCGGTGACCCCTTCGGGCCGGGGGGTCAGCTGCTGGAGCTGGCGCAGCACGCCGACGGCGTAGCCGATCGCCTGCTCGGCGACGGGCTGGTCGGGCAACTGGTCGGCCAGGTCGGTCCAGGTTTTGGCGGCGCCGATCTGGGCCGAGAAATCACCGCGGGCCAGGAAGAACACGGCGGTGGCTTGATTGAACATCGCCCGGGCGCGCTGCGGGGCGGTAAGGTTGTCACGGCTGAGCAGCTCGGTGCAAATCCGCACGGTGCGTTCGAGCTTGGGCTGGCCTTGGGCGTACTTGCTGTCGGCGGCCTGTTGTTGGTCTTCCGACGCGAGACGCTCCGCCTCGACGGCGAGGTTCTGGCCCTCCATGCGGGAGATTTCGGCGACACCCTCGAGCACCGTCGTCGGCAGGTCGGTCAGGTCGGTCTGATCGTCGAGGGTCGATTCCCATCGCGCGAAGATGTAGTTGCGGAGCCCTTCGGCGGTATCGCCCAGCGTGGCGTCCTCCAGCAGCCGCTCATACGGTTTGTACGACTCGGCCACGGCCTCGGGGCGCCCCGAGGGGCTGACGGCCAGCATCTGCAGGTGCATGCGATCGACGACTAACAGGCGGCGGAGCAGGTCTTCGCTGACCACGGGGTGCGAACGGAGCTGCTCCAGCAGGCCCATCGCGCGGTCGCTTTGGCCGGTGAGGTTCAGGGCCATCGCCTTGCCGAGCTGGCAGAGCAGGTCGTTGACGTCGCCCCGGGAGGCGTTGGCGGCGGCGTCGAACTCCTCGATAGCCAGGGTGGCCTGGCTGGGCTGGTGGAGCATGACCCGGCCGATCAGGCCCCGCGAGTAGATGCGGACGCCCAAGGGGTCGGACGCGTCCGAGGCCAGGGGGCGCAGCTTCTGCAGCGCCAGGTCGAGCAGACGCAGGCGTTCGCTGCGGGGGTCGGTCTTTTGACGGGGGATCCGGGGGTCGGGCAAGTGGGTGTAGTAGGGGTTGGTGTCCGGCAGCAGGGTGGTGTAGTACGCGGCGTGGGCGAGCAGGAAGGGCGTCTTGCCGCGGAAATACTCATTGATCATCCGGTCCCACAGGCCGGTGTTGACCCGCCGAGCGGCATGGTCGGGTTGTCGCGGCAGCTCGGTCTGGAGTTGGAAGAAGCGCAGCTCGGCGTCGATCAGGTCGGCGAATACGCGGGGGACGGTTTCTTCGAAGGCTTGGCGTTGGTCGCGGCTGGGGACGCCGAACTCGTAAAACTCCGCGGCGTGGCGGGTCAGACCCCCCAGGTAGTGCAGCAGCTGCAGTTCGGCCAGGTCGGTCTGCCAGAGCGGCCGCTGCTCATGGTCGGGGAACCGCTGGATCAGCGCCCGCATCGCGCCGGTGAGTTGGTTGTACGCGGCGAGCATCGCCAGGTAGTCGTCGCGGCTGGTGTTGTCGTAGCGGATGCGTAACTGGGCGATGCGGATCAACTCGTCGATCACGGGGTCGTCCGAAGGCTCGGTCTCGACCAGGCGCAGCAGCAGCTCGGTCATCCCCTCTTTTGCCAAGCGTTCGATCAGCATGGCCTTGTCGAGGTGCGAGACCTGGGCGCTGGCCTGATGGGGTGCCAGGGAGCACACCACGATGGCCAATGCGCTCAGGAGCGATGCGTAGCGGCGTGTCGTGGAGCGCACTTGACCGACCATGGTTTCAGTGTACCGCAGATGCAAGGCGAGCGAGACACGAACGGTCTTCGGTCCGGCTACGTGCTGCCCGGGATGGCTTTTATGCCGCTTGGGCCAAGGCCACGACGGCGGGATGGGGTAAACGTGACGTATCGCGGGCAGCGCGGGATCGGATGGGTCGTGCCAGCCCCGATCCAGCGGTCTGTCTGTGGCGGGACCCTCGCCTGGGAACAAGGCGGTCATTGGTCACCCGGGGTTTCCGAGCCCGGTTCGGAGGCCTGGGCGAAACTGACGTTGAGGTAGCGCGCCTTGATGGCGGCGTTAAACGCGTTGACCACGTGCTGCCAGCGGGTGGTGCTGTCGGGCTTGATGACCACTGGGTTGTCGGGCTTATAGGCGCCCTGGCGGCCGAGCTCCGGGTTGTACTGGAGCTCCGCGAGCTTCTGAGATAGCTCGCGGAAGTTCGCCGATTGGGTGGCCATGCCCTCGATGCCGATGATGCACCCGACGGCGCCGCTGGAGCGGAGGGTGATGTTCAGCGGCCGCTCGGGGGGCTTGCTTTGGGGGTTGGGCTGCCCCGGGCCGGTGGGCAGCTTGGCGGTCAGGACGCCTTCGCCGATGACGAAGTTGAGCGTGAGCATGAAGTAGATCAGCAGTTGGAACACGACGTCGATCATCGGCGTCATGTTGACGGTGACGGGCTTCGGGAGGACCGGGTGTCGCTTGCGGTACGGCGTGTGGTGGACGGTTTCTTCGTCCGCGGCGAGGAACGGCGGCTCGGAGATGCCTTGGCGCGGGGGGGTGGCCTCCGGGGGGGTTCGGGTTGGAGACAGCGACTGGGTCACCGTACATCCTCAGGGAGGTAGGCTACGAGATTCACCTTGACGATGCCCGCGTTGGCGATCGCCTGCATGACCGGCTGGACCTCGTCGTAGAACAAGCCCGCGTCCGCCCGCAGGAGGACTTCGACCTTGTCGTTTCGAGCCTTGGCTTGCTGGAGGGACTTGGTGACACCGTCCATATCGTCCAAGGCATAACGTTCGATGCCGATCTTGAGCGAGCTGGCTTGGCCGGGGATGTTGATGTCACCGATCTTGCGGTTTTCCGAGAAGGCCATCGGCTCGATGTTGATCACGACGCGGTTGCGGTCGCCGAATTCCAGGGTTTTGGGGTCCTCCAGCTCGGGGACGATCATCGGCGCGCCCTCTTCGTTGCTGATGTTGTTGACCAGCATGAAGAAGATCAGCAGCTGGAACACGACGTCGATCATCGGCGTCATGTTGATCTCGGCGCTGATCGGGCCTTTTTTGAAGACCTGAGACACGTTGCTTCTCCGTGGCCACCGGCCACTGGGTAGAGCCTTTGGTTATCGATGGGCCTGCCCCCCCGGTGAGCTGGGCCATCATGGCCAGGACGTTATCGGGCCGGGCCTTGCCATCACGGCGTGGTCAACCTTCCTCCGCGGGCTTGGGAGTGGCTCTGGGCCGGGCCGCTGCGGCGGTGGTCGGGGCAGGCCTTCTCCCTGCGGGTTTGAACGGGCTGATGAGCCCTTCGGCGATGACCAGGCCTTCGGTCGTCAGCTCGTCGATCTTGTTGCGGATCAGGGAATAGGAGGAGATCGCGGGTATGGCGACGATCAGCCCCCAGAAGGTGGTGACCAGGGCCGCCGAGACGCCGCCGGCCAGTTCGGCGGGGTCGGGCTTGCCACCGCTGGCGACCAGCTCGTTGAACGCGACGATCATGCCGTAGACCGTCCCGAACAGGCCGAGCATGGGGCCGACGCTGCCGATGACGTTGAGGTATTCGACGGGGCGGAGCATACGGGTGACCTCGGCGTCGCCGGCTTCTTCGATGGCGCGCTCCATGGCGGTGTAGCCGTTGGCGGCCTCGTTGAGGCCGGAGCTGACCACCTTGCCCAGGTAGCTGGGGTCGGAGTTGGCGAACTCGATGGCCTCGCGGTAGCGTTTCTCGGTGAGCATGCGTTCCAGCTCGCGTTGGGTGTCCTCGGGCAGCAGCACGGTGCGGCGGTGGTCGATCGCCAACTTCAGCGCGAAGCCGACGCCGATGGCTGACAGCAGCACGATGACCCAGATCATCATCAGGCCGATGAAGTCATCGCACCAGAGGAACATCTGGAACCAACTGGTGGCGGCCTGGGCCCTGACGGGTTCGGCTTGCTGCTCTTGCGCCAGCGCGGCGCTTGCGAGGGCCGCCAGCAGGAAGCACGGGATCAGGACCGGAAGGACGCGCCGCGTCCACGATCTGCGCAATACGAAAAATCGGCTTTGCATGGCTCGTTCCGTTCTATCTCTAGTTCTTCGTTGGCGCCAGGCTTTGGGACAATTGTTCAAGCCGGGCGGCGTATCTCGGTTCGGTTGGTTCGTCGATCAGCGGTTTGGCCTTGTCATATAGTTTTTCGGCCACATCACGGCGGCCGATTTGGGCGCTGACGAAGCCAGCCTCGATCAGGCTTGGGGTGGCGTAGGCGCTTTTGGGGAAGTAGGTGACGACACGCATAAAGCTCAGACCCGCGTCCATGTATTGGTCGCGGCTTCCATTTTGCTGCGCCAGGGCGAATTGGGCGACCCCTCGCTGGTATAGGCGCATGGGCATCTGGTCGTCGCTCTGGCTTAGAAGTTTATCGACTTCGGACAAGGCCTTGTCGAATTCGCCCGCCTCTAAAAGTTGGGTGATCGGGTCCTGTGCATCGATCCGATCCGCCAAGACCACCGCGGCGTTTGAAGATCGGTCTTGCGCAGCGGTTACGGGTTGCGGGCGTTCGGGGCCCCTGGCCTTGGCGGGGGTTGATGGCGGCGGCGTGCCGGCGGCAGGAGCAGCGGCGTCCGATCGCGGGGGCGCATAGGGGTACGGGCTGGCGACCGGTCGCGCGGGCGCTGGGCTGGGCGTGGCGGGAGACGAGACCAAGTCGAGCAATTTGCGCGCTGGTTCGGCTTGCGGCTCGTTGCCCAGCTCCTTCAGCAGTGCGGTCAGGCGTGTGCTCAGTTCCCTTTTCGTAGGCTCGGAAGCCCGGGCGAGGCTTTCCAGTGGTGGCTTGGCCAGGTACGCCACGTCCGCGCGCTCTCGGACGAGGGAGAGGAAGGTGTCCGCAGCCTTGGCGGGCTCATTAAGCCGGTTGTAGACGTCGACGAGCTGATAACTGACCCATTGCCGGACCCATGGCTCGCGTGCTTTTCGCTGGACCTCCAGGAGGTTGCGCACCGCCAAGCGGTCGTTGCCGGCGCCGATCGATTCCTGGGCGAGGCCTAGCTGGGGATACGCAATGAGTTTGAGCCCTTCAAGGGCCTGGATCGGTCGCGAGAACTCGGTGCCGATGCTGTTGATGTAAAGCACCCTGCCATCGACGATGCCTTGGACGGTGACGTTGTCGATCCAGAACCCGCCAAGCTTGACCGCGTCGGCGCGTGCGGTCGCAGCCCAGGCGGCGACCGCGACGATCGCTGCCAGGAGCCTCGCTGCAGGCGGGCGCCGTTGGGCTGAACGAGCCGTGGGAGGGATCGCCGAGGGAGTCCGTTGTAAGCGTGCCATGGTCATTCGATGCCCAACTCCCTGCCGTCCACGAACTTATACAGCCCGCCGGTTTTTTCCGCAATCAATTCCATCGTGGGTTTTAGGCCGACGATTTCACCGAGGGGGTCGGGGTATAGGAACTGGATGGTGTTGATCTTGGTTTTGCCGAGGTTTGCTTTTTCGATCTCGGTTAGGAGCCGTTTTTGGAACAGCTCGTACCGGCCGTAGCCGGTGATGTTATCGGATAGCAGGAACATCAAGTCGGGTTCGTAGCTCAGCGCCAGCTTCAGCGCCTTGATCGGGTTGGATTGACCCATCGGGGTGATGTGGCCCGCATCCATGTCGATCCAGGCGATCACTTTCTGCTTGTTTTCGCTGGTGGCGTGCTTGAGGCCCTTGGGTGGGACTTCGATCGCGTCCTCGCCTTGGAAGAAGATCACGGTGAAAGATTGTTTGTCGGACAGCTCGGTGATGGAGCGCTTGAGCTCGGCGATGACGAAGGGCAGGGAGTCGACCAGAGATCCGGAGGCGTCGATCACGTAGGTGAGGTGGCGTGCGTTGCCGCCGTTGCCGTACATGGAGGTGCGCAGCGGGCTGCCGACGGAGGTGGCCCCCATGGGCCCGCCGACGCTGGTGGTAGCGCCGATCAAGGTGGTGGGAGACAGCACTTTGCTCGGGACGTTGCTGATCGTTTTGGTGGGGGATTGGCGTGAGGTGACGCGTCGCTGGGCCTTGTCGAGTTTGGTGCTTTTTTCGGTGGCTTGCTGCAGCCTGGGGGTGCCTGGGGTGGGGCTGAGGCGGGCGATCGGGATGATGACTTCTTCCTCCTGGACCTTGATGGTGGTGGACCAGACGACGAAGATCGCCAGCAGGACCAGCCCGGCGTGGAAGAGGAAGGATACAGCCCAGGGCAGCAAGGCCAGGAGTACCGAGCTGACCTCTTCGTGCAGCTCGTCGTCGCGTTCGCCCTCGATATACGGCTGGTCCGCGGGCTCCTGGGCTGGTGGGGCCTCGCCGCCGCGAACCTGCTGCGGGGGCGCGACGTTAGCCTGCCAATTGGAAAATCCTAGTCCTACCATGACAACCCTGATATACGTTAGGGCACAATCCGGGGTTTCGTGGGAACTTTCACCAATACATCGAATCCGCTAGCGAACGGGAGCGCCGCGGTATTCGGATAATATAGTCTATAGTTCGATCGGATGCTTCCTCGCCCCTCACCCTTGGAACACACCACCCTGATTCGATCGGCTTCATGCGAAGCCAGCACGCCAAATACTTTATTCAAACGAGTCCTAGTCGGTTTGTCCAGTGTTACTTGGGGTGACATTTATCTTTTATCGCCACGGCACCGGGAGGCCGATGCCCTTGGACTATGGGTTCGCAGCCGCTCGATGCTCATACAGGTGGCCCGCTTTGTCGAACCGAGTTTTCATGCCTCTTATCCAAATGATCGGCGAGGATTCTTGGCAGCCTCAGCTAGGTAGATGACGATTTGATTTGAGGCGTGTGGACTGAGGCGGAAGCGCACTGGGGCATGCCGCAGGTGGAGTAAGGCCAATAAAAAATATAAGTTATTATTAATTAGGCAACTGCGATGCTTCGTCTTCTTGGGATCATCGATTCGGATGGGGTATGGGGTCTTCGCCAAGCCTGTGGAATTCAATCGACCGAAGATAGTGGATGTAACCGATGATGTAACCGATATGGTCCACGGCCCCGTCGCGAGTAAAGGCCAAAAGCGCTTATTGGTCCTGACCCATCGCGTTCCGTATCCGCCGGATCGTGGGGATCGGATTCGCAGCTATCACCTGCTTAAGACGGTGTCGCGGCATTTCAGGGTGTCGTTGGCGTGCACCTCGCAGGAGCCTGTGGGTGAAGAGCTACGTCGGGCGCTGCGTGCCTGGACCGAGGCTCATGCGGTTCAGATGATTAAGCCGACGGCTTCGGCGGTGCGGGCGGCGGGGGCGG
>JAJUHR010000039.1 GCA_029267795.1 Planctomycetota bacterium | reverse complement strand
TTCTCGATCGGGTCGATGCAGAAGCCCGAGCTGCGCCCGTACGTCGTCAGCTCCAACACCCCGTTGACGTTCGCGCGTACAAAACAAAACCCCCGCTGGCCTTCAGGAATGTGGCACTGGCGCGGGCACAGCGTGCAAACAACCTTGTCGCCTTCTCGATGCCACCAACGGGCTGGGGATGAGACCATAAAAACGCCGGCGGCGACGGGGCTTCTGTGATGTGTACGCCCCAGTCGAACCGCTGGGTAATACTATGGCCGCACCGGTTGAGAGAAAAGAAAGCCCCCAAAGGCTGGGCTCCACTGCGGCAGGCTGGCATCGCAAGTCCCCCGCGGTATTTTCCCTGGCGTCGCTTTACTCCCCCCCAGCTACCCGGAGCCTCGCTGCGGTGCACCGCGCCTCTAGCCCACGTATTCGTTCCCTACCTTGCGGGCACGCTGCGGCTTGTCCAGGTTGATCCCCAGACGCACACCCACCTCCACCAGTAGGTTCCAGCCCGCCGCCATCATCACGTAGCCGGACAAGTCCCCGTCCGCCTCGACGCGGATCGTGGGGAAAGGCGTCTGTCGTGTCGCCACCGCGATCACCGTCAGCCCCACGCCCTTGCGCAACACCTCGTCGAACTTGGATTCGCTGTCCGGGTACGGGTCGATCCAGACCACCACGTCACCGGGCTCCATGACCTCCTCGACGCCGTGCACCGCATAGGTGCCTTCCAGGTAGTCGGACTTTTTCCGGGTAATCTCGTTGGTCTTAAGCGTCAGTTCCTCCGCCACACCGTCGTTGCGACCCGCGAAGTAGATCGTTGGAGCCGCGGCGACCTTCTCGACCAGGACCGGGTCGATCCGCAGCGTCAGGGCGGCACGGATTTGTTCGCCAAGCTGCCGCAGCCTTCCCTGGAGCGTCGGCTGTCCCGCGGCGTGCTCCAGCAGCGCCCGGTAGAATAGCGCCTGCTCGATCACGCTCTTGGTCGCGGCCACCGCGCCCTCGCCGCCGCACCGCAACACGTAACTCCGCGTCGCGAGCGTCTCTAGTTTCGATCCCGCGAACGCCGTGAGGCAGTACAGTTGCCGGTGACCGCGCGCCTGGAGGTCCTGGAACAGCTTGATCACCTCGCTGGTCTTGCCCGAGTTGGATAGCGCGAACACCGCCCAGTCGTCGAGCGGGTACTCTAACGCCTGCCGGCCGGCTTCCGTGTGCAACACGAGCTTGTGCCCCTGCCGCCGGGCGAATTGAATCGCGTTCTTCGCGGGGAAAATCCGGCTGGACCCCTCGCCGGTCATCAGCAGCTTCCCAGCCGCGGCGATCTGCATGGCCGTGTCTTCCGCCTGATCCGGATCGAACCCCGCGACGACGTCCACCGTCGCCATCATGTCACGCACCAGCCCGAACCGGCTGTAACGATCGTCTGTCAGATTCATGCTCAGGCTCCACCCGCCGGTGCCGTCTGCCGCCCTACCGCTTGACCCGTCGGATCGTCAGCGCCGCGTATTGCGGCAGTTCGCCCACCAGCGGCCGCACGTAATCCAAAAACGCGCCGGTCACCGACATCCCGTCTTTCCCGATATAGGCGTTAGGCATCGGCCTGGCGGCGTTGGCCACGCTCTTCAGCCCGATCGTGCCGAAGCCGCACTCGTAAGGCTGGCTGCGCTTCGACCGCCGCTCCAGCGTCACCATCACGTCGCCCACGCCCTTTTCCGCCAGCCTCACCGCCTGCTTGCCGCAGCCGTAGGCCTCCTCGATATCCAGGGGCACCGCGCGGTCCGCCGCGCACATCTGCAGCGACTCCGTCACCTGGAACTCCCCCCGCCACCCGAACTCCTGGCTGATCATCCGGTGCAGCATCATCGCGGCGCTGGTCCCGCCCATCGCCCCGAACTCCACGTTGTTGAAGCCGTCGCGGGTCTGCGATGCGCTGACCGGCGTGCCGTCGGCGTGCGTGATGCCCTCGCCGCACACGACCGAGCAGTAGCCGTACTTGTCCTTGGCTTTCTTCACCGCCGCGAGGAACGCCGCCCGGTCGAACGGCCGCTCGGGCAGCAGGATCACGTGCGGGGGATCGCTCGGGTCGCGTTTCGCCGCGGTGCTCGCCGCCGCCAGCCAGCCGGCGCTGCGCCCCACTGTCTGAAAGATCGTGAACTGGTCGACCCGCTGCATGTCCCGCGCCAACACGCCTGCCTGCATCACGCTCAGGGCCACATACCGAGCGGCGCTGGGGAACCCCGGGGTGTGGTCCGTGCCGAACAGGTCGTTGTCCACCGTCTTGCAGATCCCCACGCCGATCATCTCGTAGCCCTGGCTGGCGGCGTAGGAGGTTACCCGGTGGATCGTGTCCATCGTGTCGTTGCCGCCGATCATGAAGAAGTACCGCACGTCGTACTGACGGAGGCTCTGCAGGATCGGCTCCAGGTCCTCCTCCTTGAGCTTGCGCCGGCTCGACCCCAGCGCGCTGGACGGGGTGTTTCGCAGCGCCTTGATCGTCTGGGGGTCCTCGGCCCCCAGGTCCAGAAAAAACCCTTCCAGCACCCCCTCGATCCCGAACCGCATGCCCAAGACGCGCCCGATCGCCTTGGATTTCGACGCCGCCTTGACCACCCCCGCCAGCGAGGCGTTGATTACCGCCGTCGGCCCGCCCGACTGACCCACCGCCGCATTGCCCTTGAGCATCGCACGCGTCCCTTCGTCTGCTTTGACAGGCCCCCGCCCCCGCGTAGACTGAGGCATCCTACGGGCGTCGCTTGAAACTTCAAGCCGCCGCTGCGGCTGGCGCGCAACCCGCCAGGAGCCCCCGGCAGCGCTATGATCGAACACCCCATTCTCTACCTCGGCGATACGTCCCTCGACGGCGCCGCACGCTACCTGGCCGGCCTGATGAGCAGCTGGAAACTGGCGTACCAATACATCCCTTCCGACAGGCCCGTCGACGACGACGCGATCGGAGCACCACGCCGGCTGTACATCCTCAGCGACTACCCCGCACGCCTCTTCGACCCTGAGCTGCAGCACCGCCTCGTCGAACGCGTCGCCCAGGGCGCGGGCCTGCTCATGATCGGCGGGTGGGAATCGTTCTGCGGCTGCGGCGGGGACTGGGGCGGCACGCCCATCGCCCGGATCCTGCCGGTCCACATTTCGATGAATGACGACCGTGTCAACTGCGACCAGCCCGCCCTGGTCACCAAAAAAACCGACCACCCGATCACGAACGGCCTACCGTGGAACGACCGGCCGCCTACGATCGGTGGGTTCAACCGCTTCGAGCCCAAGGCCCGCGCCCCCGTGCTCTTGGAGGTGCATCGCTTCGCTGCCCGGTGCCTGGACGCCCCCACCGGGGCGATGATCCACTTCGAGCAAACCGAGCGGCATCCGCTGTTGGTCGTCGGGTATCACCAGGGTGGCCAAACCGCGGCCTTGGCGACGGACATCGCCCCCCACTGGGTCGGCGGGCTGGTTGACTGGGGCACCGGTCGCGCCACCGGCCACGCCCCCGGCAGCTATGAAATCGAGGTCGGCGACTTGTACGCCGCGTTCCTGCGCCAGCTGGTGCACTGGACCGGGAACCTAGGATGAATTTGCGAGGTAACGCCGGGCAGCCCGGTTGCGTGCAGTGCAACCGCTCGCCTTGACGGCGTCTCTCGACCGCTTGCTCGGTGTAGGCTGTTGCAAATAACACTCGCTCGAGAAGGGGCGACCGGAAAAACACCCGTAGAAAGAACACACCCCTACTAAAAACGATGCTGAACTCTTCGTTTCACTTCACCCGGTTGGAGAGCGGCCAAAAAATCCGGTCCAATGACCTGGCCCACGCGATGCGCTGCGACGACACCTCGCGGGAGCGATGGCTCGTCCTAAGCCCGCACGACGACGACGCGTGCATCGGGGCTGCGCTGTGGCTCCAGGCCGCTGTACAAGCCGGCGTGGGGGTGTACGTCATGGTGGTGACCGACGGCCGCATGGGTTACTGCGACCTGAAGGATCGGACCTCGATCGTCGCGACCCGCCGCGCCGAAACCGCCGACGCTTATCGCATCCTCGGCCTGGACGAGCAACGCCTGATCCACATCGGGTACCCCGACGCCGGCCTGGTCACCCTCCAAGGCCGCCGCCCCGCCGGCCCCAACGAGCCGAACATCTGCGGCTACGTCGGCTTGCAGAACGTGATCACCTATCACCTCCGCTCGATCCGCCCCGACCGCGTTTTGATCCCCAGCCCCACCGACTTGCACCCCGACCACCAGATCACCCACAACGAGCTGATGATCAGCCTCTTCCACGCTCGGGGCGCGATCTGGCCCGAGCTGGGCCCGCCGCTGGAACACGTGCCTCGCGTCTGCGAAATGGCCGTCTACTGCAACTTCAGCCAACCCCCCAACCTCCAACTGCGCTCCGATCAGCAGGCCTTCGAGAAAAAGCTTCAGAGCATCGCCGCGTTCCGCTCCCAGGCCCAGATCGCCCAGCTGGTCGAGAGCGTGCGCGCCGGCGGGCCGTATGAATACCTGCGGGAAGTCGAATTCCTGTTCTACTCCTCGAGCATCTATCAACCGCTCTTCACCTGAGGCCGCCGACCGACCCGCCGAAAGCTTTTTAGGGGATCCCCCGTGACAACGCACGAACAGACCCTCGACAACCCCCCCCTGCTGCGGACCCCGTTTCATAGTTTCCACGTGGAGCACGGGGCGAAAATGGTCGAGTTCGCCGGGTGGGAAATGCCCATCATGTACCGTTCGATCCACGAGGAGCATCACCACGTCCGCAGCGCCGCGGGGCTTTTCGACGTCTCGCACATGGGCCGGATCAAGATCTCCGGCGCCCAGGCCTTGCCCTTGTTGGAACGCGTGCTCACCCGCCGCGTCGGCGACATGCCGCCCAACGCCTGCCGGTACAGCCTGATCTGCAACGCCCGCGGGGGCACGATCGACGACGTGATCGTCTACCGCTTCGAAACCCACTGGATGCTCGTGGTCAACGCGTCCAACCGCGCCAAGGTCCTGGCGCACCTGCGCGCCCACGCCACCGACCTGGCCGTCAAAGTCGAGGACCTGACCGCCTCTACCGCGATGATCGCCCTGCAGGGCCCCAAGGTCATGGATCTGATCGGCCGGTTCTCCAGCGAGGTCCCGGCCCTGAAACGGTATCGCTTCTGCACCAAGAACGTGTTGTTATTCACCGCGATCATCAGCCGCACCGGGTACACCGGCGAAGACGGCGTGGAAGTGATCCTCCCCGCCTCGATGGCCGGCATGGCGCTCAAACTGATGATCAGCCAGCTGACGCCCAACGGGCCCGACAGCCCGCTGATCAAACCCATCGGCCTGGGCGCCCGCGATACCCTGCGGCTCGAAGCCGCAATGCCCCTCTACGGCCACGAGCTCGACGAGGACACGGACCCCCTGTCCGCGGGCCTGAATTTCGCCGTGGACCTGGACAAGGGCTCCGCGGGCCACGCGGATTTCATCGGCGCCGTGGCTCTGCGCACGATCGCGGCGCAGGGCTCGCAACGCCGCTTGGTGGGGCTGAAGCTGCAAGGCCGTCGCACCGCGCGCCAGGGCATGCCCGTGCGATCCGCCAATCACCAGGAGGTCGGCCGTGTCACCAGCGGGTGCCTGTCGCCGACGCTCGGGGTGCCGATCGCGATGGCGTACGTCCATCCGCCTTTCGGAACGCCGGGGGCCGAGCTGTCCGTGGATTTGGGCACGCAGGCCGTCCCCGCCCAGGTCGTCCCCCTGCCGTTCTATAAGCGCCCGTGATGCCGTGATCGGGGGAAAGTCAGCAAATAGCCCCCGGGGCAGGGGCGATATCGGCCCATCAAGCCGATCGGCGGTAACCCGGCGAGGTCCCATCGTCCCCCGCCCGGGCTTCGGCGCTGCTGCGTCGTCGCGGAGAACGCCGTCGAACCAATTCCGTGTTGGTGAAGGGCCGGTCGCTCGACAGCCGCTGGTTCAGCTTGTTGAGCGCTTCGATTTCGATCTGCCGTACACGCTCGCGCGTCAGGCCCACGACTTCACCGATCTGCTTCAGCGTCAGCGGCTCGTTGCCATCGAGCCCGAACCGCAGGCGCAGGATCGTCGCCTCGCGGTGGTCGATCGTGTCCAGCAGCCGGCGGATCGTCGCCAGGTCGTCCGATTCGAGCACCTCCTCCTCCGGCCGCTTGCCCCGTTCGTCGCACACCAGCTCGGACAAGCTCGGCCCATCGCCGTCACCGACGTCCTCCTGGCTCGGCCGCTGCAACGCCCGCACCGCCTTGCGGATGATCCGCACCTTTCGCGGCGGCATCTCCATCGCTTCGGCCAGCTCCTGGATCGAAGGGGTCCGGCCCAGCTGCTCCTCCAACTCCTCGGAGGTTTTCTTCCACTTGGCGATCAGCTCGACCATGTACGCGGGGATGTGGATCGGCTGCACCGCGTTGATCAGGGCGCGCTTGATCGCCTGCTTGATCCACCACGAGGCATACGTGCTAAACCGCGCCCCCTGGTCGGGGTCAAACGCCTCCACCGCGCGCAGCAACCCCAGGTTGCCTTCTTCGATCAAGTCCGACAGGGGCAAGCCGCGATCCGCGTACCGCTTGGCCACGCTCACCACCAAACGCAGGTTCGAGCGGATCATCCTCTCCCGGGCCAGCGGGCAGTTCTCGTGCATGATCTTCCAGCACAGCTCCCGCTCCTCCTCGGACGTTAGAAGCGGCGCGCAATCGATCTCCCGCAAGTACAACTGCAACGGGCTCTTGACCGAACTGTCAGCCATCCCCTGGGCTCTTTCGCTTGCTGGTTACCCTCATGTACGAACGGTTCGCGCAGACTGGTTTTACGTCCCGGTGTCTGCAGTAACGTCGGCGGTTTCACCCACGCTCTTAACACTTGCGAAGTGGCCCTGCTCAGCTGGATTTCCAGACCCACGGGAGCCCACTTTCTGTCCAGATAAACGCCCTTCCCCAGCCCTTTGGCCGAACCCACCGCCGTCATAAACGGACCACGCAATACGCCGCCAAGACGTCTTGAAATGCTTAAAGGCCGCACCCCCGGTATAAACGGACCCCATCCATGAACCTCGTGGTGCACCAAGGCGCATTGGGAGATTGGGCGTTGATCCTGCCCGTGATCCGTGCCTTGCGCGGGCTCACGGCTTTCGTAGCCCCCTGGTCCAGAGCAAAACTGACTGCCCAACTCATCCCTACAGTCGAGCCTTTCAACATCGAGTCGCCCGCATGGGCCGCCCTGCATGTAGACGGCGACGCGGGCCGAGTGGATGCCCGTACCACGCAGCTCCTGCGAAAGGTGCGGACACTCATCAGCTTCGTCAGTGGCAAGGACGACCCTTGGGCTCAAAACATCCGAAACTTGGCACCCCAGGCCCACCTGGTGTTGATCGACCCCAACCCGCCGCCCGGCTGGGGCGGCCACGTGGGCGACTGGCACCTGTTCCAGCTCCAGCAGCAGGGCCTGCGGATCACCCCGCAGCAACCCCCGACCCTGATCAACCCCCATGGCCCGATCGTCTTGCACCCGGGCAGCGGTTCCCCCAAGAAATGCTGGCCCGTGGACCGGTTCGAGAGCCTGCTCGATCGCCTCCGTGATCAAGGCTGCCCCACACGCGTCCTGCTGGGCGAGGTGGAACTGGAAACCTGGCCCAGCTCTCTCCTGGATCGCTGGTTGAATGTCTACGGTGCCCAGGCGATCGACTCGCTCGAATCGCTGCATAGCGCCCTGCAAACCGCCGGCTTGTTCGTTGGCAACGACGCCGGCCCAACGCACTTGGCCGCCCAGATCGGCCTGCCCACGTTGGCGCTGTTCGGCCCCACCGACGCCACCCGCTGGAGCCCTCGCGGCCCACGGGTTCACCTGCTGGCGCCGGCATCACCGGCAGAAATGACCTGGTTGGAGGTCGACGACGTGCTCGCCGCGGTATCAGAGCAAACCGCGTCTTCTAGCTAAGGCCGCCCAGCGCGGCTATAGTGGGGTTCGGCAGAATCACAGCGCAGCCGTGCGCATCGGGTCCAGCCATCACCCGGCCTCCGACGGCTGCCGTCAGGGCAATGCGATGAAGATCCTTTTAGCCAATCCCCGGGGCTTCTGCGCCGGCGTCAACATGGCGATCCAGTGCGTGGAGGAGGCGCTTAAGATCGTCGGGTCGCCGCTGTACGTCTACCATGAAATCGTGCATAACCGCCACGTGGTGCAGCGGTTCGTGACGCAGGGCGTCGTGTTCGTCGACTCGATCGATGAGGTCCCGCCCAACCAGACCGTGATCTTCAGCGCCCACGGCGTCAGCCCCACCGTCCGCCAAGCGGCCAAGGACCGCGGCTGCACCATGATCGACGCCACCTGCCCGCTGGTGACCAAGGTCCACATGGAGGCGATCCGCTACGCCCGCCAGGGGTACAAGATCCTGCTCGTCGGCCACTCCGGCCACGACGAAGTGGTCGGCACCTTCGGCGAAGCCCCCGACATGATCACCATCGTCGAATCCCCCGAGGATGTCGACAAACTCCGGTTCACCGACAAAGACCCCCTGGTCTACCTCACGCAGACCACCCTGAGCATGGACGACGCCAACGTCATCATCGAGGCGATCAAGCGCCGCTACCCCCACGTTAAAGCACCCCCCAGCGACGACATCTGCTACGCCACGACCAACCGCCAGTTAGCCGTGCGGCACCTAGCCCACCGCGCCGACCTGGTCCTGGTCGTCGGCTCCAAGAATAGCTCCAACTCCGTGCGGCTGACCGAAATCTCCGAGAACGTCGGCACCCGCGCATACCTGGTCGACGACAGGAGCGAGATCGACCACCGCTGGTTCCAGGGAGTCCACACCGTCCTGGTCACCGCCGGCGCCTCGGCCCCCGAACACCTGGTCCAGGAAATCATCGCCGACCTGCTCGAACGCTACGGCGGCGACGTCGAGACAGGCCATATCGTCGAGGAAAACATGCACTTCGAGCTGCCCGTGAGCCTGCGCATCCTCCGCGAGCAACACGCCGTCAAGGCGTAACCAGCGCCCTTTCCACCGGCGCGTCCAAGTCCACGATTTCCCGCGGCTTGAACACCTCCTGCAGCTTTTGCAGGTCAAAGACCTTCGAGGTGATCCGACCCTCGTCTCTGCCGTCGGTGGCGTCGGAGAGAAACAGCGTCATCGTGCCGTGCCGCGCCGGCTCGATCACCTCGAAACGGGTCGCCACCCGGGGATACGCCCCCGGCCCCACGCCGCTGAGCGTCATCGTCTCCCACCCCGAAAGACGCGCGGTGACCAACTCGTTGCCCTGCGAATCCAGCAGGTCGATCCGACGGGGCCGGGCGGTCTGAGGGTCCAGGTGAAACCGCAGCGACGTCCCGGGCGGCTCGATCACATAGCACCCCTCCCGCCAACCCACGGCGCCGCCCGCGGCGACCCCGGGCTCGATCCGCGCGATACCTAGCATCTTCAGCAGCTCCGGCGGGCGGATCGGGAAACCCACGCGCTTGCCGTTCTCATCCAGATCGGCCGGGCGATCGTTGCGCCCTAGGTAGAGCTTCGACTTGTCGTCCCGCGTGTCGAACAGCCAGTACCGCTGACCATCGCTGCCCGCCCAGAACATTGTTTTCCCGAGCTTACCCAGCGACAGCGCCACCCGATCCGGGAGCACCACGATCAAATGCCCCTCACCCTGCTCGAAATGGCCGCCCTTCTCGTCCTCCCACTCCAGCTCCACCACCGCGCGAGCCCAAAGGCGATCGACCCCATCCAAGTTCCGGTTGTAGCGGTCCACCAACTCCCCATACGAGGGCAACTGTTCCGGGGCCTCTTGCTCGACGACGCGGGGGGGCTCCGCACAGCCTGTAGTCCAGAAGCACACCCCGGTCGCCCACAGGCCGACCCAACGCACCGCCCAGCTGGTTCGCTTCATCAACGCCGCTTGCCTCTCTGCTTCCGCGGGCAACTCCTACAGCTGCGACTCGAAGATTTCCCCCAGTTGCTCCGTCACCTCTCGGATCTGCCGTTCAGCCAGCTTCGGGTCCAACAGCTCCCACGTGCCCTCCTGCCCCTTGAGCGTCACCTTCCACCACTCCTGGGCAGCGCCGTCCGAGCCGACGCGGTGCTCGCACCCTTCGTAACGCAGCAGCCTTTTCCGCATCAGGATCAGGCCCAACACGAACCGGAAAGCCTGCCGCCGAGCCTCGTTGGCCTCCCCCAGCCGCACGAACAGGTCGACCAGCACCCCGTCGTCGACG
>JAJUHR010000128.1 GCA_029267795.1 Planctomycetota bacterium | reverse complement strand
GCACGAGCGATTTCGGGAGTCGTATTTGGATTTGCTGCGGGTGGAGCTGGCGGCGCGTCCCGAGGCGGTGCGGCTGATGCCCGGGGTGCGTGAGGCGCTGCAGGGGCTGCGGGAGATGGACGGGACGCCGATGGTGCCGGTGCTGGGTCTGCTGACGGGCAACTATAGCGGGGCGGTGCCGATCAAATTCGAGGCGGTGGGCTTGGATCCCAGATGGTTTACGATCACGGCGTTTGGGGACGAGGCGCCGAGCCGGGCAGACTTGGTGGCGATGGCGATGTCGAAGTATCGGGTGAGGTGGGGGGAACCGATCGGGCCGCGGCGGGTGGTGGTGATCGGGGACACGCCCCGAGACGTGGCGTGCGCTCGCGCGCACGGGTGCGTGGCGTTTGCGGTGGCGACGGGGCCGTACAGCGTCCAGGAGTTAGAAGCTGCCGGGGCCGACGTGGTGGTGCAGGACCTAAGCGATCCGCGTCCGCTATTGCGGTTTGTTGAGGGAGGGTGAAGGGGGCGGCGGAGCGGGGGAGGCCGACTGCGTGTTTGCAATGTTGGATGAACCGCGGGTTGCCACCCGCGGCTAATTTTTTTGGAGGTATGCACAGCGGACGCTACGGCACAGCTTGCGAGCAAGCTGTGGCACCCTGCTGCCTGAGGTTTGTGGTGCGCACGAGGCGCCCTTACGGCCTGCGGTTTTGTGTTGAAGAAAGATGGAGGTGCTGCGGTGGGGTGGGCGGTTCGATTGATTCGATCTGAGTCATGGCGTTAAGGCGGTCATCTGGCATTTGGGCGTGCATGGGGTATGCGGTGGTGTGGTGGGTGAGGTCGACGACCCGGCCGCCGGCGATGCCCAGGGCCACGGCCCCGACCGCGGCGACGGCGGCGCCGATGCGTGTGGTGAGGGCGGTGGGGGCGGGCTGAAGGTGTTCGTTGGGCTCGGCGAAGTAGCAGGCCCCGACGATGTAGAGGTAGTAGACGGCGGAGATGGCGCTGTTGATCACCGCGATGACGACGAGCCAGAGGTAGCCGTGCTGGATTGCGGAGCCGAAGAGGTAGAGCTTGCCCAGGAAGCCGACCAGGGGTGGCAGGCCGATCAGTGACAGGACGCAGACCGTGAGGATGGCGCCGAGGGCTGGGTGGCGGCGGCCGAGGCCGGCGATGTCGTCGTAGGTCTGGGCTTCTTGGCCGCGGGTTTCGAGGCAGGCGAGAGTGGCGAAGGCACCGAGGGTCGCTAGGCCGTAGGCGAGGAGGTAGAACATCAGCGCCCCGATGCCGTTGCCCAGGGGTTGGTCGGCCAGGGGCGGTGTGGCGGTGGGGGGCGAGATCAAGCCGAGCAGCATGTAGCCGGAGTGGGCGATAGAGCTGTAGGCCAGGACGCGTTTGACGTTGTCCTGGAGCAGGCCTAGGACGTTGCCGGTGGTCATTGTCAGCGCGGCCATCGTCCAAAGGGTCCAGGTGAGGGAAGCGGGGCGTGAGTGGACGGGGCCGGCGAGGGCGGTGAGGTTGACCAGGGCGACGAAGCCGGCGGTTTTGGGCACGAAGGCAAGGAAGGCGGCGACGGGGGCGGCGGCGCCTTGGTACACGTCAGCGACGTAGAAGTGCATCGGGACGGCGGCGATCTTGAAGGCCAGACCGATGACGGCCAGGAGGATGCCCGCGGTTAGCAGCGGGGGCAACTCGTGGTGGGGCGGTCGCAGCTGGTGGGTGAGGTAGGCGCGGATCGACTCGAAGTCGGTGGTGCCGGTGGCGCCGTAGATGAGCGTGAACCCGTAGAGGAACACGGCGGCGGCCATCGCGCCTAGGAAGAAGTATTTGACGCCGGCTTCGTGGGCCTCGTGGTGGTCTCGCGCGGAGGCGACGAGCACGTAGGTGGGCAGGCTGGTCAGTTCGAGGGCCATGAAGAGCCAGACCAGGTCGTCGGCGCCGGCGCAAAGCATGGCGCCGGTGAGGCTGAAGAGGAGGAAGGCGAAGAGCTCGCCGCGCATGCTGCGGGCGACGGGGGCGGGTGCGCCTGGGGTGCTGGGGGAGTGAGGGTCGGCGGTCGGGTCGAGCCTGGAGGGGAGTTGGCCGGCGACGAGGGTGAGGAGGAAGCCCAGGAGCAGGATCGCGAGCCTGGCGAAGCCGACGAGCCCGAGCTGGGCGAGCAGGGGTCCAGCGGCGCGGGCGTGGCCGGATTCGGAGATGGCGCCTTGGGTGAAGAGCAGAGCGACTGCGGCGACGATGCTCAGGGCTGCGACCGGGCCGGCTGCGCGTCGCCACGACAAGGAGCGGCTTAGGCCCAGCATCAGGCACGCGCCCGCGCCGGTGAGCAGCGCGATCTCGGGCCAGAGGGTGGCGATCTTGTCGGTCACGGTGGTCATGGGGTGGGGCCCGGCGAGACGGCTAGGGGTGCGGTCGTAAGGTTAACGGGGTCGGCTTTGGTAGGTCGGAGCGGGTCGGGGTCGATCGTGATCAAAGCGGCGTGGTGCAAGGTCGGGTCGGGGGTCGATGCGGCGTGGCTTTGGAGGGCGCGGCGAGCGGGTGCGGTGAGCGACTCGATCGGGGCTTCGAGCGTTTGGAGGACGGGGCTCGGGAACAGGCCCAGGGCGAGGCACGCTACGGCCAAGGGGGCGAGGACGGTGATTTCGCGCCAATTCAGGTCGGCGATGGGGTGGTGCTGGCCTTGCGGGTGGGTGGCGGAGGATTTCGTTGGGCCGAAGACGACTTTGCCGACCATGTAGAGGATGTAGATTGCGCCGAAGATCATGCCGAGGCCTGCGGCGACGGCGAATCGTGGTCCGAGCAGGTCGGTGGCGGTGAAGGCGCCTAAGAGGGTGAGGAGTTCGCCGACGAAGCCGTTGAGCCCGGGCAGGCCGACGCTAGCGAGGCAGAAGAAGACCATGAAGGAGGCCCAGACAGGCATGGTGCGTGCGAGGCCGGAAAGCTGGGACATCTCGCGGGTATGAAAGCGTTCGTAGATCATGCCGACGCAGAGGAACAGGGCGCCGGTGGAGAGGCCGTGGTTGATCATGTAGAGCACCGAGCCGCCGACGCCGACGGTGTTCAGGGCGAACATGCCCAGGACGCAGAAGCCTAGGTGGGAGACGGAAGAGTAGGCGATGAGTTTTTTGATGTCGCGCTGGACCCAGCAGATGAGTGCGGCGTAGAGGATGCCAACGACAGCGAGGGTGGCGATCAGGGGTGCGAAGCGGGCGGTGGCGTGGGGGGTCATGGGCAGCGCGAAGCGTAGCAGGCCGTAGGTGCCGAGCTTCAGCAGCACGCCGGCGAGGATGACCGAGCCGGCGGTGGGGGCCTCGGTGTGGGCCAGGGGGAGCCAAGTGTGCAGGGGGAAGAGGGGGACTTTGACGGCGAAGCCGGCGAGCAGGGCGAGCAGGACCAGGGTTTGCTGGTGCGAGCTCATCGAGCGGGCGGTGGCGTAGAGCTGGGGGATCCAGAAAGACCACTGGCCGGTGATGCGGGCGTTGTGCCAGGCGACGTAGAGCACGCCGGCGAGCGTGAGCATCGATCCGGTGAAGGTGTAGAGGAAGAACACGCGGGCGGCGCGGAGGCGCTGGGTAGAGCCGAAGATACCGATCAGGAAGTAGAGGGGGACGAGGGTGAACTCGAAGCAGACGTAGAAGAAGACCAGGTCGGTGGCGATGAAGGTGCCGATCATCGCGGCCTCGAGCAGGAGCAGCCAGAGGTAAAACTCTTTGTAGCGGTCTTGGACGGCGGAGAACGAGCCGAGCACGACCAGGGGCATGAGGAAGGTGGTCAGCAGGACCAGCCAGAGGGAGACCGAGTCGACCCCGAAACCGAAGCCCAATCCGAAGTCGGGGACCCAGGGGGCGTGGCGGCGGAACTGGACCTCTTCGGGGTGAGCCCAGTTGAATTGTGCGGCGAGGGCGAGGGACAGGGCGAAAGCAACGAGGGTGTAGATCAGGGCGAGGGCTTGGACGGCGGCCTTGTCGTCGCCCTTGCTGCGGGGCAGGATCGCCAGGCCGATGCCGCCGAGCAACGGGACCAGGACCATCATCGGGATGAGGAAGCTGTAGTCCATGGGTCGGTGGAGCGGCGTGGGGTTTCCGGGGTTCGGGTTAGGATCCTAAAACGATCAGGACGAAGAGCACCAGGGCGGCGGCGCCGGCAGCCATGCCCAGGCCGTAGCCTTGCATCGAGCCGCTCTGGATGGGTTGGATGGACCACCCGAGCAGGCGTGGAAGGTACCCGACGGATGCGACCACGCCCTCGACGATCAAGCGGTCGAAGACGAAGCACAGCTCGCCGATGAGTCGCAGGGGCTTGACGATCGCTGCGTCGCAGAATTCGTCGACGTAGAACTTGTTTTCCAGCGTGGTGGCCAGGGGTTTCCAGCGTCGCGCGAGGGAATCGGCGGCGGGGCGGTTGATCCAGTGGTAATAGGCGGCGGCGGCGATGCCCAGCAGGGCCAGGGTGCTGCTGATGACCATCGTGGCGCGGTGGAGGTCGAAGCCCCAGAGAGAGGCGGCGTGAGTGGGGGCGTGCGAGGCGGCGGTAGAAGCTTGGATCATCTGTTCGGTCCAATGCTCGCCGAGCCAGCCGGCGAACAGGGCTCCGACGGCGAGAACCAGCAGGGGGGCGTTCATGAGCCAACCGACCTCGTGCGGTTCGTGGTGGTGTTCGACGCGGATGTCGCGGCTGCGGGGTGGGTAGGTGCTGTCGGGGCGGTCGTGGCTGGCGTGCTCGGAGCCCATCTCATAGGCCGTGGGTCCCATGAAGAGGCGGAACCAGAGTCTAAAGGTGTAGTAGGCGGTCAGCAGGGCGGTGAGCAGGCCCGCGGCGGCCAGGGCGAGGTAGAAGGGGTTGCCAGGGGTGTCCAAGCCGCGCTGCAGGGCGGCGGCGAGGATGGCGTCCTTGCTGAAGAAGCCGGCGGTGAAGGGGAAGCCGGCCAGGGCGAGGCAGCCGACGAACATGAGCCCACAGGTGATGGGCATCCGGGTGCGCAGGCCGGACATCTTGCGTAGGTCCAGTTGGCCCGCCATGGCGTGCATAACCGAGCCGGCGGTGAGGAACAGCAGGGCCTTAAAGAAGGCGTGGGTGACCAGGTGGAACATGCCGCCGACAGTCGAGGCGGCGCCGACGCCCAGGAACATGTAGCCGAGCTGAGAGATCGTCGAGTAGGCGAAGACGCGCTTGATGTCGAACTGGCGCAGGGCGATGAGGGCGGCGAAGAGGGCGGTGGCGGCGCCGATGGCGGCGATGGTGGGTAAGGCGTAGGGGGAGAGCTCGAACAGCGGGAACAGGCGGGTGATCATGTAGACGCCGGCGGTGACCATTGTGGCGGCGTGGATCAGGGCGGAGACGGGGGTGGGGCCTTCCATCGCGTCGGGGAGCCAGACGTACAGCGGCAACTGGGCGCTTTTGCCGAAGGCCCCGAGCATCAGCAGGAAAGGGATCAGCAGGACGGGGAAGGGCACGGGATGGCCGGCGTGGGCGAGGGCTTGTTCGAGCAGGCCGGTGTAGGCGACGGTGCCGAACTGGCGGTAGGCGAGGAAGACGCCCAGGGCGAAGCCGAGGTCGCCGATGCGGTTGACGATAAAGGCTTTTTTGGCGGCGGCGACGGCGGAGGGCTTGTGGTAGTAGAAGCCGATCAGCAGGTAAGAGCACAGGCCGACGCCTTCCCAGCCCAGGTAGAGCAGGGCGAGGTTGTCGGCCATGACGAGGCTGGTCATGGCGAAGATGAAGAGGCTGACACCGGCGAAGAAGCGGGCGTAGCCGCGGTCGCCGGCCATGTAGCCGGCGGCGTAGATCGCCACGAGCGAGCCGATGCCGGTGACGACCAGGAGCATGACGATCGTCAG
>JAJUHR010000341.1 GCA_029267795.1 Planctomycetota bacterium | reverse complement strand
CGGTTGAGCGTCGAACCCCGCCCGGCGGACCGCCTCGACCAGGGTATCGAGGTCAGCGACGCGATCGTCGTACGTCACCGTGGCCTGTCCGGTGGTCAGGTTGGCCGAAGCGCTGGCGACGCCGCCGACGGTCAGCAGGCTTCGTTCGATGCTGCTGACACAGCCGGCACATCGCATCCCGGCGATTTCGAGTGTGGTGGTGGTCATGCCCGCGACGCTCCAGTAAGCTTAAGCGGGTTCGATATCGTTGGGCAACGGAGTCGACCGATCCGCGAGATCGGGCGGGCACCGGTCCAAGATACGAGGCAGCTTCGGAGCCTCCGCTGTGGCGAGCGAACCGCTGACCCTGCAAGCGTTCCAGGAACACATCCGTCAGCGGTACTACGCGACGGACTCGGCGCGCGGCACGCCGGCCACGTTCATGTGGTTCGTGGAAGAGGTGGGAGAGCTCGCCACGTCGCTGCACGGGGAGGATCGCGTCAACAAGGAAGAGGAGTTCGCGGACGTGCTGGCTTGGCTCTGCACGCTGGCGAACATCAACGGCGTGGACTTGGCTGAGGCGGTCCGCAAGAAATACCTGTCCGAGAACCCGCCTCAAGGGCACAAGTAAGACAGGGCGGTCACCGCATTTAGCCCCCCATGATTCATGAGGGGCTAAATAGTGATGTTGGCAGGTCATTGACCTGCCAACCTGAGGCTGAGGAAGAATTCGGCAGGACGATGTCCTGCCCTACGGAAAAGGTGCGCAGAGCGCACCCTACGCTTGGGTGTTTAGGGGGCTACTTTCGCCCGTTCGACGCCGATCTGGATGGACAGCCGTCCTGCCGTGGCGTGCAACTGGTCCACAATCTGCCGCACGGTGCGGGCGATCCCGGCGGGGTCGAGCCCGACTTCCGCCAGCTGATTGACGCGGCTGTCCTGGTACACCCAGCGTGCGGGCATGCCCAGGCGGTAAATCAAATCGGTGGGGATGCGCTCGTTGTTGCACGCCTCGAGGACGTTGGCGCCGAACCCGCCCGCCAGCGCGTGGTCCTCGATCGTGAGGATCGGCGTGCCGGCGGCGACCAATTGCCGGACCAGGTCGATATCCACCGGCTTGGCGAAGCGGGCGTCGTACAGGGCGATGTCGTAGCCTTGCTGCTGCAACTCCTGGGCCGCCGCCACGGCCTGGTAGACCATCGTGCCGTACGCCAGGATCGCCAAGTCGCCCCCGTCACGGCCCTTGGCGGGTCGGACCAGGTTGGCCTTGCCCAGTTGGAACGCGGGCGGCTTGGGCTGCAGCGGCTCGACCGCGACGTTGTCCCGCGGGTAGCGGATGACCGAGCACCCGGCGTCGTACGTCCGCATGAACTCCAGGCCAGCGCGCAGGTTCGGCTCATCGGAGGCGGCGAGCATCACCACGCCCGGCAGGGCGGAGAAGATCGAGATATCCATGAACCCGTGGTGCACCGCCCCATCACCCCCGACGAACCCCGCGCGGTCCAGGCACAGGCGCACCGGCAGCCCCTGCAGGGCCACCTCCTGGAACACCTGATCCAAAGCGCGCTGCACGAAGGTCGAATACACGGCGAAGAAGGGCTTGAGGCCCGCCTTGGCCATTCCGGCGCACATATCCATCGCGTGCGACTCGCAGATGCCCGTGTCCAGGGACCGCTCGGGGAACTTGGCGATCACCTTGTTCAGGCCCGTGCCGTCGGGCATCGCGGCCGTCACCGCGAACACTTTCTTGTCGCGCTTCATCACGTCGATCAGGGCGTCGGCGAACGCGGAGGTGAACGACCGCCCGGAGCTCTTGAGCTCCACCCGGCAGCCCTCGACCACGAACGGCTTGGGCGAGTGGAACGTGGTGGGGTCGCCGGCGGTAAAGTCGAACCCCTTGCCCTTGACGGTCTTGCAGTGCAGCAGCACCGGCTCGGGGAAGTCCTTCAGCTCGCTGAGCATCTGGATCAGCCCGGGCAGGTCGTGTCCATCGATCGGGCCCAGGCACAGCAAGCCGAACTGCTCGAACATGTGGCCGGCGGCGATCGCGGCTTTCATCATCTCGCCGGCGCGGTGGTACAGGTCTTCCAGCTTCGACCCGCCGGGGATGCGTTTGAGCACCTCGTGGGCGCGCTTCTTGAAGTCGCCGTAGTGCGGGTTGACGCGGACGCGGTCGAAGTAGCCGGCCAGGGCCCCCTGCGGCTTGGCGATCGACATGCCGTTGTCGTTGAGGACGACCAGGAACTGGCGGCGGAGTGTGCCGGCGTTGTTCAAGCCCTCCATCGCAATGCCGTTGACGATCGACGCGTCGCCGATCAGCGATACCACCCGCCGATCGCCCCGCCCGAGCAGGCTGTCGGCCCGGGCCATGCCCACCGCGGTGGAGATCGACGTGCCCGCGTGCCCGACGCTGAACAGGTCGTAGGGGGACTCGCGTGGCTCCGGGAACCCCGCCATGCCCCCGCGCTGCCGCAGCTTCGGCAGCAGGTGCCGCCGGCCCGTCAGCAGCTTGTGCGGGTAGCACTGGTGCCCGACGTCGAAGAGCAGTCGGTCGTGCGAGAAATCGAACACGTAGTGCAGCGCCAGGGTCAGCTCCACCACGCCCAGGTTGGGGGCCAGGTGCCCGCCGGTCTTGGAAACCTGATCGCAGATG
>JAJUHR010000012.1 GCA_029267795.1 Planctomycetota bacterium | reverse complement strand
GCTCGCTCGCCCCTCCCCCCGGCACCCCCTCACCCACCACCACCAGAGGCGGCGCTGCGAGCACCAGCGACTGCGGCAACAGACAGCTCGTTCTGTCGCAAGGCTGATAGGTCACCCCCACCTCCGCCTCCACCACCCCCGGCACCACCTCCCGCCCCACCTCCACCGGCACGTAGATCACCACACGCCCCTCATAGGCCGGCACACGCCGCACCGCGCCACCCATCCCCACCTCCACCGTCCCTGCGCGCGGGTATCGCGCTGCTAGCGCCTCGACCCCCCTGGGCAGCCCCTGCACCTTCACCTCGGTCGGGATCAGCAGTTCATCCTCGATCCGCGTTCGGTCCAGATTGATGTGGTACCCCTCCGCCACCACCAGCTCCACCGCGAGCACCCGCTCTTCCCCTGCGCGCACCCGCGGCTGCGACCACACCGCCCGCCCACGCACCACTTCCTCCGCCGCGCCCCACGCCACGCGAGGGACCGCCGCCACACACAACCCCACCGCTGCGACAAGCCAAAGCCGCATCACACGCCCCCACGCACCCCCAACAACCATTGTTTCTTTTGTACGCACAGATACCGTCCCACTCGTTCGCCGCTGCGCACCCAGGCCTCCAACGCGATTGAAGGCCTCACGCTCAGCCGCCCGATATCTTATGACGTCAGCGCGATCGCCCCGCCCAGACGCGCTCCGAACCAGCCATGACGGAACTGCTCAACCAAGCCGAAGTCGACGCCCTGCTCGCCGCTGTCGAAAACAACGTCGTCGCCAGCCCCAAGGCGGAGCAGACGAAAAACAACATCTTTTCCCGCCTCCGGACCGAGGCCGACCTCGCCCAGGTCGAGATCCGCAACTACGACTTTAAGCGCCCCGAACGCGTCAGCAAGGATCAGATCCGCGCCCTCGAGAGCCTCCACGAGGCCTTCAGCCGCAACTTCGGCGCCCTGCTCTCGGGCTTCCTCCGCACCATCACCGAGGTCAAGGTCGCCACCATCGAGCAACTGACCTTCAGCGAGTTCACCCACAGCCTGCCCAACCCCACCTCGTTCAACCTGCTCAACGCCGACCCGCTCGACGGCGTGATGTGCCTCGAGATCAGCCCCCTAATCATCTACCCGATCATCGACCGGCTGCTCGGCGGCTCCAACGCCGACCTGTTCATCCCCCAAAGACCGCTGACCGCCATCGAGCTGCGCCTGGTCCAGAAAATCCTCGACCGCGCCACCGCCAGCCTCGCAGAAGCCTGGGCCAGCGTCTCCCCCATCAAGTTCTCCCTCCAAAGCACCGAAAGCAATCCCCAGCTCGTCCAGATCGTCCCGCCCAACGAAGTCGTCGTGGTCGTAGGGTTCGAGGTCAAGATGGGCGGACGCGCCGGCACCATGAGCCTGTGCATCCCCTACAACGTCATCGAACCGGTCATCGACACCCTCAGCAACCAGACCTGGGCCGCCTACAAACGCAACCGCTCCGACCGACAGCTGCGCCAACGCGTCGCCCACCACCTCGACACCGCCAAGCTCACCGTCACCGCCATCCTCGCCGACACCACCATGACCCTCAACGACCTGCGGAACCTTCAGGTCGGCGACGTGATCCTCACCGACAAGCCCGCCTCGGCGCCGCTGACCCTCATGATCGGAAGCAAACGCAAGTACATCGGCCACCTCGGCCAGTTCAAGGGCAACCGCGCCTTCATCGTCAAACGCCCCATCTCCCCTAAAGACCGCGTTTAACACCCGCCACCCAACCGCAACAGCCGTCGGGGTGTCTGGGGTGGACCGAAGCCCCACCACACCCCCATGCCCGGCCCGGGCATCACCAAAAACTCTTACCTCAGCCACCCGCTAGAGGTATAATGTGCTGCCAATGGTTGCACATCGCCGGATTCGAGAAACAGAACATCGATGCCCAGCGTAAAAGCTCTCTGCCATGACGCTTGCCCACGATGGCGCAATCGAACCCGATGCATCGGGGTCGCGGCGATCTGCGCCACGCTATGGGGATGCGGCAACGCCGCCAGCACAGGTGGCGCCGCAGCCGCCCCGGCCACCACAATCAAAGGCGCCGGCCGACCCGCCCCAGCCCACTACCACCAACACCGCAGCAAAAACTACTCCCTGGAACAGCCCGAGTTCGGCAACGACCGCGACAGCGCCCGTCAACACCGTAGCGGCCGCCACTCCCGCGGCTGACTCGCCACCTCTCGCCCCACCTTCAACCCCGCGTCGCCTTCACCCACTTCGCCAGCGCCGCCCGCGGCATGCAGTTAATCACGTCCTGCTTCGTCACCCTACCAACCACACTATCCGTGCGTGAATATTACGGTAAAGGCATGGATCACTCCGATTACAACATAACGCCCCACGCTTACTCAGGCCCATGCTCCCCCAATTTGGCTATTGCCGTAAATGTCGGATGAGGTTCACGGCATTCACCGAATAACCACGAATGGCGACCATATTATGACCGAACATCGCTTTGGCGGACCATGGACGAAGGAAAAACTGACCTGCCTCCAGGAGTATCTTCAGGCCTACCTAACGATCTTCAAGAAGAATCCAAACGCTACATTTTTCAGGACGATTTACGTCGATGCGTTTGCCGGGACCGGCTCCTGGGCGCCGTCTGTGAACAAAGGCCAGGAAGACCTGCTGTTTGACGTATCATCGGACGAAGACGCCATCGCGTATCGAAAGGGCAGCGCGACCATCGCGCTGGAAATCGACCCTTCTTTTGATAAGTACATCTTTATCGAGAAAGACAAAAACTACTCACAGAAATTGGACGAGACCATCCGGCAACAATTCCCTCAAAAGGCTGACAAAGTCGAAATTGTCCTAGATGAGGCTAACGCGTACTTACAATCTTGGTCGAAAAAAGAAGATTGGAAGAAGCATAGAGCCGTCGTGTTTCTCGATCCCTATGGCATGCAGGTGGAATGGAATACGATCTCGGCCATGGCAGCGACGAAAGGAATCGATCTCTGGGTGCTTTTTCCTCTCGGCGCCGCGGTCAATCGGCTACTCACTAAAGGGAACCTCCCCAAGGGTCCTTGGGCAGACACACTGACAAGGATGTTCGGAACAGAGGAGTGGAAAGGGGCGTTTTACGGCAAAACAACCCAACAAGATCTGTTTGGCTCCTTGCTTGCCACCGAGAAACAAGCCGATTTCGATCGTATTTCTCAATTTTGGATTCAAAGACTAAAAAGTGTGTATTGCAAGGTGGCACCCAGCCCCCTCCGTCTCCTAAACTCTAAAAACGTTCCGATCTACCTGTTGTGCTTCGCTGCATCGAATCCCAAAGGCGCCCAACCTGCGGTAAGGATAGCGCAACATATTTTGTCCCACTGAACATATGCCCTCACGAACCCACATCGAGTGGACAGACGTTACGTGGAACCCCGTAACAGGCTGCACCAAGGTCAGCGCAGGTTGCAAAAACTGCTACGCGGAACGGATGGCTCTGCGCCTCCAACGAATGGGCCAACGTCGATACCGCAACGGGTTCAATGTCACACTTCATGACGATCTGGTTGACGCGCCCCGTCAATGGCCAACACCGCGGTTCGTTTTCGTCAACTCGATGAGTGACTTATTTCACGAAAGCATCCCGCTTGGCTTTATTCGACGCATTTTCAAAACGATGTGCGAATGTCCGCAGCATACTTTCCAAGTATTGACAAAACGAAGTGACAGACTGCGAAAGCTCGGGCCAGATCTCCCTTGGTCGAGCAATATTTGGATGGGAGTGAGTGTCGAAGACGCGAGGGTTATCCATCGAATTGACGATCTGGTCCGCGTGCCAGCCCAAATCCGGTTTCTATCATGCGAACCCCTCATCGGACCTCTTGACGGTCTTCCACTCCAAGGTATTCACTGGGTAATCGTTGGCGGAGAATCGGGGCCGGGAGCACGTCCAACCCGGGCCGAGTGGATCGAATCGATCCTGTCACAATGTCGAAAAAACCAAGTGGCTTTTTTCTTCAAGCAATGGGGTGGTGTCTGGAAAAGCAGGAACGGTCGAAAACTCGACGGCCAGACGTACGATGAGTTCCCTACCATTCCAGCACACCGAGCGACCAATCCTCCTCCCCCGGCATCAATTGTGCGCACTGAAATCTCGACTCAGGTAATTGGCTAATTCCCCCGCGTCGCCTTCACCCACTTCGCCAGCGCCGCCCGCGGCATGCAGTTAATCACGTCCTGCTTCGTCACCCCCGCACGCCGGGCTGTCAACACGCCGTACACCAGTTGATCCAGGTCCCCGGGCCCGTGCGCGTCGGTGTTGATCGCCAGCTTCACGCCGGCGTCGATCGCCATCCGCGCGTGCGTGTCGCGCAGGTCCAGCCGCCAGCTGTTGGCGTTCAGCTCCAGCGCCACGCCACGCCGGGCCGCAGCCGCGATCACCTCCTTCATATCTGGGCTCAGCCCTTCCCGTCGCCCGATCAGTCGGCCCGTCGGGTGCGCCAGGATCGTCACGTACGGGTTCTCGATCGCCCGGATCAGCCTCGCGGTGGCCTTCGCCGGCTCCTGCGACAGCCCCCCGTGCGGCGCCGCCACCACCACGTCGAGCTCTTTCAGCAGGCTGTCCGGATAGTCCAGCGACCCATCCGCCAGGATGTCCACCTCCGACCCCGCCAGCACCGTGATCGTGCCCTTCAGCTCGCGCGCCACCCGCCGGACCTCCTCGATGTGCTCCTGGAGCCGCTGCTCGCTCAGCCCGTTGGCGATCACCTGGCTCTTCGAGTGATCGGTCACCGCCACGGTATGGAACCCGCGCTCCACCGCCGCCAGCGCCAGCTCCCGTACCGACCATCGCCCGTCGCTCGCCGTGGTGTGGGCGTGCAACTCGGCCCGGATGTCCTTCAGCTCGATCAGCGCCGGCAACTTCCCCTTCTCCGCCAGCGCCAGCTCCCCGCGGTCCTCCCGCATCTCCGGCGGCAGCCACGGCAAGCCCAACTTCTTAAACACCTCCTCTTCCGTGCCACCAGCCACCATCCGCTTCCCGTCGAACAACCCGTACTCGTTCAGCCGCCAACCCCGGTCGATCGCCCGCTGCCGTAGCGCCACGTTGAACTCCTTCGAGCCCGTGAAATACAGCAGCGCCGCCCCGTAGCTTTCCACCCCGACGATCCGCAGGTCCGCCTGTACGATCGGCCCATCCCCTTCCCCGCTCAGGTCCATCCGCACGGACGACTTCGTCGGCCCCCGGGCCAGCACCTCCGTCACCAGCCGCAGTTGGATAAACGCCCCGCTGACCCCCTCCGCCACCCCCTCCTCCGCCCCCACGAGCAGATCGATGTCCCCGATCGTCTCTTTCCCGCGGCGCAGGCTCCCCGCGTAATCGGCACGCTCGACCCCCTTGACTTTCCGCAGCTGCTCCACCAGCCACACCGCCACGGGTAGCGCCTGCCCGATCCGCACCCGCACGTGCGCCGTTTCCGCGAATAACAGGCTCTTCCGCAGATTCTCCAGCTTCTTCGCCCCCATCCCCGGCAGGTGCGCCAGCTCGTCCCCCTGCTTCAGCTTCTCCTTGAGCCCCTCCACGTCTTCGATCCCCGCGTGCTTCCACAGCAACGCCACCGTCTTGGGGCCCAGCCCCGGCACTTCCAAAAGACCCGGCAAGCCCTTGGGCACCTTCTTCAAGAGCTCGTCGTGCTCCTTGATTTTCCCCGTGGTCAAAAACTCGCAGATCCGCTGCGCGATCCCCTTCCCGATCCCCTCGATCTGCATCAGCTTCTCCATATCCGGCCCGATCTGCGCCACGTCCTGTGCCAGGTCCCCCACCACCCGGGCCGCCTTGCTGAACGCGTTGACCCGAAACGGGTTGTCCCCGAGGATCTGTTCGATCTCCGCCATGCGCTCGAACACCGCCGCAAGCTGTGCATTCGTGCTCGCCATAACCCCTCAATCCTAATACCCTCGCCCCCGGAACACAGAATCGCTCGCCCCCGCGTCGCGCGGCAGGCCCTCCTGATACGACAGCTTTTCCAACGCACCCGCTTCGTTTCCGCCGTGTACTATCTCGGGTAGACTCTCGCTCCGAACCGCGCTTTCCCACGCGAGCCACCCCATGGACTACGTGCAAATCACGCCCGAACAGCGGCGCTCGATGCTCCAGGCCATCGGCGTCGAATCCGTCGACGACCTCTACGCGAACCTGCCCCCCGAAGCACGCCTCAGCCGGCCACTTCAACTGACCGGTCTGCCCGTGGGCCCTAGTGAACTAGAGTTGCGCGCCAAGCTCGATCAGCTCGCGGCCCTCAACCGCCCCGCCGCCGCTCCTGGGGCCGCCTGCTTCCTAGGCTTTGGGGCCTACGACCATTTCATCCCCGCCGCCGTCGACGCTTTGGCCAGCCAAGGCGCCTTCGTCACCGCCTATACCCCCTACCAGGCCGAAGCTTCTCAGGGCTCGCTCCAGGCGTTCTTCGAATTCCAAACCCAGGTCTGCCGCCTCACCGGCCTCGACGTCGCCAACGCCTCCCTCTACGAGGGCGCCACCGCCGTCGCCGAAGCGGTGCTGATGGCGCTGAACATCACCGGCCGCCGACGCGTCCTCGCCGCGGCCACCCTTCACCCGCACTGCCTGGCGACCCTCCGCACCTACCTCACCGACCTGCCCGCCGAACTCGTCACCGTCCCCGCGTGCGCCTCCACCGGGGCAGTCGACACCGAAGCCCTCACGAAAGCCGTCGCCGATGCCCGGGGCGACACCGCCGCCGCCGTCGTTCAATCCCCCAACGTCTTCGGCATCCTCGAAGACTGGCCCGCCCTCTTCGCCGCAGCAAAATCCGCCTCGCACGCGGCCGGCCACCCTCAATCCCTCGAACACCCCGGCCCGCTGGCGATCGCCGTCTTCAACCCCATCGCCGCCGCCCTGTTCAAACGCCCCGGCGACTGCGGCGCCGATATCGCCGCCGCCGAAGGCCAGCCCCTGGGCATCCCGCTGCAGTTCGGTGGGCCCTACCTGGGCCTGTTCGCCGCCCGCGCCGCCTTCACACGAAAAATGCCCGGACGGCTGGTCGGCCAAACCACCGATCCGCAAGGCCGCCGCGGCTTCTGCCTCACCCTGCAAACCCGTGAGCAGCACATCCGCGGCGCCAAGGCCACCAGCAACATCTGCACCAACCAGGGCCTGCTCGCCCTGCGAGCCACCATCTATTTGAGCGCCCTGGGCCCCGCCGGCCTGCGCGACGTGGCCACCCAGTGCTTCCACAAGGCTCACCACGCCGCCCAACGCATCGCAGCACTCCCCGGCTACTCCCTGGCCTACACCGGCGACTTCTTCCATGAGTTCGTCGTCAACTGCCCCTGCCCCGCACGCCGCCTCATCGACGCCGGCCGCCAGCGCAGCGTCTTCCCCGGGCTCGACTGCAGCCGGCTCGGGATCGGCAGCGACCGCCAGCTGCTGATCGCCGTCACGGAAAAACGCACCCAGGCCGACATCGACCGCCTCGTCACCCTGCTATCGGAGGTGAGCCCTTCATGACCGCCCCCAACGGCCCGATCCCCCTGATCTTCGAAAAATCCTCCCCCGGCTCGCGCGCGGCCGACCTGCCGCCGCTCGACGTGCCCGCTTCCCCGCTGCCCCAGCACCACCTCGCCCCGCAGCCGCCCGCGTTGCCCGAGGTTGGCCAACTGGACCTGGTCCGCCACTACACGCACCTGGCCGCGCGCAACTTCTCCGTCGATGCCAACTTCTACCCTCTCGGCTCATGCACGATGAAGTACAACCCGCGCGTCAACGAGCTCGCCGCCGCCCACCCCGGCTTTACCGCCCTGCACCCCGCGCAGGACGACGCCGACGTACAGGGCGCCTTGCAACTGCTCCACGACCTGCGGCTCTGGCTTGCCGAGATCGCCGGCCTCGACGAGGTGTGCCTGCAGCCCTGCGCCGGCGCCCACGGCGAATACACCGCCCTGAAGGTCATCCGCGCCTACTTCAACGACCCCGCCGCGGGCAACGCCCCGCAGCGCCGCAAGGTCCTGGCCCCCGACACCGCCCACGGCACCAACCCCGCCAGCTGCACCATGTGCGGCACCCACGTCATCAAGGTCCCCACTACCCAAGGCCTGGTCGACCTGGACGCCCTGCGCCGCCTCGTCGATCACGAAACCGCTGCCTTGATGATCACCAACCCCAACACCGCCGGCCTCTTCGATCACACCGTCACCGAAATCGCACGCATCCTCCACGACGCCGGTGCCCTGCTCTACCTCGACGGCGCCAACATGAACGCCATCGTCGGCGTGTCACGCCCGGGCGACTTCGGCGTCGACATCATGCACTTCAACACCCACAAGACCTTCTCCACCCCCCACGGCTGCGGCGGACCCGGCGCCGGCCCGATCGCCGTGCGAAGCTTCCTCAGCCCCTACCTGCCCGTGCCACAAGTGCGCCAACGCCTGACCGCCTCCCCAGGCCCGAGGTACTACCTCGACTGGGACCGCCCCAAATCGATTGGCAAAGTCCGCAGCTTCTTCGGCCAATTCGCCGTGCTTTTACGCTGCTGGTCCTACATCGCCGCCTGCGGGCCGCGGGGCCTCCGCCACGTCGCCGAAACCGCCGTGCTCAACGCCAATTACCTCGCTGCACGTCTCCGCCACCGCTACGACACGCCTTACTTCGACCCCGCCGCACGCCGCTTCTGCGCCCACGAATTCATCACCGTCCCCAAACCCCTGCTTGCCGGCGACGTCTCCCTCACCGACATCGCCAAACGTCTGATCGACTTCGGCGTCCACCCCCCCACCATGCACTGGCCCGTGCACGATTGCCTGATGATCGAGCCGACCGAGTCCGAAAGCCTGGCCACGCTCGACCATTTCGTCGAGGTGATGCTCACCATCGCCGAGGAGGCGCTAACGCACCCCGAACTGCTCAAACACGCCCCCCACAGCCCGTCGCTGGGCCGGCTCGACGAAGTTGCCGCCGCTCGCAACCCCATCCTCGCCGCGCCCGACCAGCCCGCCGCCCGCGTTCAGCCCCAGCCCCCCTCGCTCGAACTGCGAAACCACCGCCCGGCACCCCCTGTTGCAAGCGCCGTCCATCCCAACCCCTCCCAGTCAGCCCCCGTTTTCTCCGCAGGAAAAGCGGGAGATGCTCGCCCCTTCGCCGGTCCCGGCCGGTCGAGCCGATAAAGACTCCCCCACAACACGGAGCAGCTTCTAGGGACACCAGATCACAAATCTCAAATCTCACGAACCACCACAGAGGTGTTGCGTGAAAAAATCGCACGCCAGCCGTGCTACCTCTTCGAGCTTGCCGGGTTCCTCGAACAGGTGCGTCGCCCCCGGAACAACCTCGATCTTGTGCGGCGCACGCATCGCCCGGGCCGCCCGCCGATTCAGCTCCAGCACCTCGGTATCGTCGCCGCCGACGATCAGCAGCGTGGGCGCCTTGACCTTTGGCAGCGCGTCACCCGCCAAGTCCGGCCTGCCCCCGCGGGAAACCACCGCTTCGACCGACTCGGGACGCTCCGCCGCCGTCCGCAGCGCCGCCGCCGCACCCGTGCTGGCGCCGAACAATCCCACGCGCATCTCGCCCGTCCCCGGCTGGGCCGTCAACCAATCCACCGTCCCCGTCAGCCGAGCAGTCAGCAACCCGATGTCGAACCGCAGGTGCAAAGTCTGAGCGTCGATCTCCTCTTCCTCCTCCGTCAGCAAGTCGAACAGCAGCGTGGCCAATCCGGCCTCGGCAAGCGTGCGGGCCACAAACCGATTCCGCCTGCTGAACCTGCTGCTGCCGCTGCCGTGAGCGAACACGACGATCGCCCCGGCCTTTTCAGGAACCACCAAGTCTCCCCGCAACTCGACCTCCCCGTGCGGGATCACCACGCCCCGCGACTCCGGCACGCCCGACACCCGGTCGCTCATACCTTGCACCCGCCTTTCCCGACCGCCGCCGATTGAGGCTTTTTTACCCGCCGTGCCCCGGCACCCCTCGGCTGGGACGACTGTCGCGTTTCGCCTGCCCCACCGCCTTCGACCCCTCCCCCCAGGCACGAGCCAACAAATCGCGAACCTCCTCGTCGGCTACCTGGGGAAACTCCAGGTACCACTGGCTCACCGCGCCGAACGACTCCGGCGTTAACGGGCAGACCACATCGTCCACCGTCGCACGCAGTGATTCGACCGTCTGCTGAGGCGCCACGGGCACCGCCACCACCACCTGCCCAGGCCGGTGCTGCCGAACCGCCGACACCGCCGCCTGCATCGTCGACCCCGTCGCCAAACCATCGTCCACGAGGATCACGCACCGTCCCTGCATCTCCGGCAAGGGCCGCTCGCCGCGAAAAACCCGCTCCCGGCGCTGCACCTCCTGGGTCGCCTGCTGAGCCACCCGCTCGATCACCTGCTGCGAAACCCCCAGCTCCTGGACCACCTCCTCGTTCAGCACGCGCGCCCCTCCGGTCGCCACCGCGCCCATCGCAAGCTCCTCGAAACCGGGCACCCCCAGCTTCTTCACCACCAGCACGTCCAGCGGCGCTCCCAACGCCTCGGCCACGACCACCGCCACCGGCACGCCGCCACGCGGCAAGCCCAGCACCAAAAGGTCCGACCGCCTAGCGTAGCGCTTCAGCGCCTCCGCCAACACTCGGCCAGCTTCCACTCGGTCCTTGTAATAGTCCACCTTGATTTCAGCCTCGGTTTCCGCTTGCTTTTCTTACCCCTTGATCACCCCCAGGGGACGCAAACGCGCCACCTTCTTGGACAGGTTCGCCCGGTGCACCACCTCGACCACCAGATCCACGTCCTTATACGCCGCCGGTTGCTCCTCCGCCAAGCCCCGCCACGCCCGCGCCCGCGCCACCACCCCCAGGCTCGCCAGCTCCGCCTCGACCCGCCGCCCCGAAGCGATCTGCACCGCCCGCGTCCGGCTCATCGCCCGCCCGGCCCCGTGGCACGTGGAACCGAACGTCAACTTCATGCTCCCCTCTTGGCCCACCAATACCCAGCTCGCCGTGCCCATGCTACCGGGGATCAGCACCGGCTGCCCGATCGGCCGGTACACCTCCGGAAGATCCGGGTGCCCCGGCGGAAACGCACGCGTCGCCCCCTTCCGGTGCACGTACACCAGCTTCTTGCGCCCCCCGACCTCGTGCTCCTCCGGCTTGGCGGTGTTGTGCGCCACGTCGTACACCAACTCCATCCCCAGGCTCTGCCACGAGCGGCCAAACACCGATTCAAACACCTGCCGCGCATCGTGCATCAACACCTGCCGGTTGCACCACGCGTAGTTGGCCGCCGCCCCCATCGCCCCCAGGTACCGCTGCCCCTCCGGGCTCCCGATCGGCGCGCACGCCAGCTGCCTGTCCGGCAGCTCGATCCCGTACATCGCCGGCACCCCCGCCAACTGGTGCAACGCATCCACACACACCTGGTAACCCAACCCACGCGAGCCCGAATGGATCAGCACGCAGATCGACCCCTGCGACAAACCCATCGCCTGCGCAGCTACATCATCAAACACTTCGTCTACCACCTGCACTTCCAGGAAATGATTCCCGCCCCCCAGCGTCCCGCACTGGTCCCTGCCTCGCTCCAAAGCCCGCTCGCTCACCCAATCCGGTTCGGCCCAATCCAGCCGGCCCCGCGCTTCCGTGTATTCGATGTCTCGTGCCTCCGCCAAACCATACGCCAGCAACGCCCGTGGCCCCTCCCGCATCAGGGTCTTCAACTCCTCCACGCTGAACGTGCGAGAACCCGACTGACCCGCCCCGCACGGGATCTTCGCAAACAACGCCCCCACCAGCCGACCCAACCGCGGACGTACGTCGGCCAAGGTCAGGTTGCTGCGGATCAGACGCACCCCGCAATTGATGTCGTACCCCACCCCCCCGGGTGAAATCACCCCGCCCTGCTTCGGGTCGGTGGCGCAAACACCCCCAATGCAAAAACCATACCCCCAGTGAATGTCGGGCATCGCCAGGCTGGCCACCTGGATCCCGGGCAGGGTCGCCACGTTGGCCACCTGTTCGGGAGCCTGATCGTCCACGATCTGCTGGATGAGCGCTTCGTTCGCGAAGATCAGCCCATCGACCCGCATCCCCTTCTTGTAGGTCTTCGGGATGCGGTAGCAGTAATCGTTGACCTTCTCCAGCGGCCCCGCGTATCGTCGGCCCTCGCCCGCGATCAAGGTTAGTCCCCATCGTCCCCCCGCCGTCCCTCACACGTCGAGAATCACCTCAGCCACGTATCCCTGGGCAGTTCGCGTCAACGTCAACCCGTGGTAGGTCACCGCCTTGATCTCGGGGCCCAAGTGGTGACGCTGCGGATCGAACCGCTCGCCCGTGGCTTCCGCCCGCAGTCGCGCCCCCTGCACCTGCACATCGAACCGGCTCAGCAGCACGTGCTGCGTGGAAAAAACGTACACCAACTCGTTCAGCCAATCGATCAACAGGCTCTCGGTATCGGCGCTCTGCAGCTCGAACACCAGTCGTCGATCGGGACGCACCGCCGCCAAGTCCTCCACTAAAATCGAAAACAGCCCCCGGGCAGCGTCCGAGAACAATTCATCCAGATCCGCCGCGCTCACGCGCAAGCCCACGTCCGCGGTGTGCTCGATCAGTTCGTACACGCCAACCCACTCAATCCCACAGGGCCACGATGCCCCGGCACCGCTCGAATCTCGATTGCTCTAAGCAACCCGTGTCCAATGCGATCCTTGAAAGACTTGGCAATCCCCCGGTAAACCCCGTATCGTTTTCACGACGCGCCACCTTAGCTCAACTGGTAGAGCAACGCATTTGTAATGCGTAGGTTGCCGGTTCGACTCCGGCAGGTGGCTTTACCCGATCGGATCCCTTCACCTCACCGCCACCGCCGATCGTTGAAAACCCAGGCGCCGCCGCGTCGAATCCAACAAGGCTTCGGCGACCTCCTTATTCTACCGGCAACCCCCTCTCTCACCGCCGTAGCGAGCCGCAAAATCCACCACCCATTTTCCCGAGCACCCCCAAAAAAACTATTGACATCCGAAATAGTAGCGATAGCTTAGATTCCAGCCGCAGGCGGAGAATCGAGAGGCGTGACAAATTGTAATTTTTCTGGCTGGTTAAGCCCGCAAATCACGTCGCGGCACGAACTACATGGCCGGACGATCCCCTGTAGGGGTAACTATTCCATGATTGCGCGCCAGGGGGTGTGGATATTGCTGTAATTCCATCAAAGGTCCATACTTGCTCCGATCGCGTTGCTGCGACGAAAGGAGTCAAGCATGGACCGAGGTCATTGGAAGATCGTGCTCAGTGCCGTTCGACGTGCCGCGCGCGCCGTGCCGAGGAACCGGCGGCTGACGTTCCCCGACGGGCTGATCGTGGCGATGTTCCTCTGGGGCGTCGCCCACGACCGGCCGCTGCGTTGGGCGTGTGACCGCGCCCACTACGGCCCGGTCTTCCGCCCGCGCCGGCTCCCGTCGGTCTCGCAGTTCACCCGGCGGGTCAAGACCGAGCCGGTTCAGCGTATCCTTCAGCGGGTCCACGAACAACTGGCCCGCCCGGGGCAGATCACCGGGTTGAGCTACGTCGACGGCAAGCCCCTGGTGGTCGGCGTGGCCAGCAAGGACCCCGACGCCGCCCGCGGGCGGGTGATGGGGGGATGGGCCAGGGGCTACAAGCTCCACGCGTTCATGACCGAGGACCGCAGGATCCCGGTGTTTGCGGTCTCGCCGCTGAACGTCCACGAGATGCCCGTGGCCCGTCAGATGCTCCCGCACCTGCCCCCGTTCAGCCCGCGGATGCTCCTGCTGGCCGACGGCAACTACGACGCGGCGGACTTCCACAAAGACGTCGATCGCCACGGCGGGCGTCTGCTGTGCAAGCCCCGGGGTTTTGCCCGGCACGAGGTCACGCGGCGTCAGATGGGCCGGGCCCGGCGGGAATGCCTGGCGGTGTGGAGCGAGCAGCCGGGCTGGGCGAAGGTGGTCTACCAGCAACGCATCCACGCCGAGGGCGTCTGGTCGAACGTCACCAGCTACGGCGGCGGCTTGGGGCCGCTGCCGGCCTTCGTGCGGCGGTTGCCCCGCGTGCGACGCTGGGTCGGCGCCAAGATCATCCTCTACCACGCCCGGCTTGCGGCGCGGTTAACCCACGCCGCGTAGGGGCTCATGCAAAATCGTGT
>JAJUHR010000070.1 GCA_029267795.1 Planctomycetota bacterium | reverse complement strand
TGCACAACCAAGCGGCGATGAACCTTCAGCGGCGGCTGCATTTCGCCGGCCTGCCGATGGTGGTGCTGCCGGTGCGGGTCACACGGTAGGGAGGCGGGGCGGCACCTGCAGCCGGGGGCATCGCTGTGCTCTGCCCCAGCCACCCAGACGCAGCGGTGAGTCGGGCTGGTTCCCGGGTTGCACGCTTGGATCGCAGAGCCGATCCAGGTATTATTAGTGATTCGAAAAGTTTCCGTCGCTCCGGCCGGTGAGCCGGGACTATGAACCCAAGGCGGAGTATGGACCCGTGGCAGAGTTCACTCAATTTGGTGCGGCGCCCAGAGTCAAGATCACGCACGTCAGCAGCAATGGCACGCTGTACGTGGACTACCGCAACATCAACGACCTGAGGCGGTTGTTGACCCCCAACGGCAAGATTCAGAGCCGCAAGCGCACCGGCTTAAGCGCCCGCGAGCAGCGGCTGGTCGCCCAAGCGATCAAGCGAGCCCGGTATATGGCGCTGCTGCCGTACACTTCGGCGACGCTATAACGGTGCCGGAGAAGGCGGGGCAGGTTAGCGTCCAGGTGTGTATGGAACGTCGGGCCATATCGACTGGGGCACGCTCCGCTTAGCCCCAGCCACCCGCCGACTGAAGCAGCCCCGCCAATCGGTGCCGGCGACGCCGTGAGCCAGGCCCCCCAGGCCCCGCGGGGGTCGGACCCGGTGATTCCCGATCCGTGGGAGCGGGGCGGGTGACCCTGTGAACACGGCTTGATGCCCCCCATGGCCTCCAAGTGCATTTCGATCCGCGGCGCCCGCGAGCACAACCTGCAGGGCGTGGATATCGACATCCCCCGCGACCGGCTGGTGGTGATCACGGGGCTGTCGGGCAGCGGCAAGAGCAGCCTGGCGTTCGACACGATCTACGCGGAGGGGCAGCGGAAGTACGTCGAGAGCCTGTCGGCGTACGCGCGGCAGTTCCTGGAACAGCTGCAGAAGCCGGACGTGGAGTTGATCGAGGGGCTGCCGCCGACGATCGCGATCGAGCAGCGGGGGGGGTCGCACAACCCGCGGTCGACCGTGGCGACGACGACGGAGATTTACGACTACCTGCGGTTGCTGTTTGCGCGGGCAGGCCGACCGAGGTGCTGGCACAAGGACGAGCAGGGCCGGGTGTGCGGCCAACCGATCACCGGGCAGTCCGCCAGCCAGATCATCGACCAGGTGTGGTCGATGCCGGAGGACACGCGGCTGATGGTGCTGGCCCCGCTCGTGCGGGGGAAGAAGGGTCAGCACCGGGAGGTGCTCGGGGCGATCGCGGGGCAGGGGTTCGTGCGGGCGCGGGTCGATGGGCAGTTGGTCGACCTGCGGCAGGGGGGACGGGGCGGCCTGCCGAAGATGGAACGCTACCAGGCCCACTCGATCGAAGCGGTGGTCGACCGCATCGTGATCAAGCACGACCCGGCGGCGGGCGTGCGGGCGCGGCTGGCGGATTCGATCGAGCTGAGCCTGAAGCTCGCCGGCGGGCTGGTGGTCGTCAGCGTGGCGGACCCGGGCCAAGACGGGGCCTGGAAAGACACGATCTTCAGCGAGAACTACGCCTGCGCGCTGCACCCGGAGTGCAGCCTCGAGGGCCTGGAGCCGCGGCTGTTCAGCTTCAACAGCCCGTACGGGGCGTGCCCGTCGTGCGGGGGGCTGGGCACGATCATGGAGTTCGACCCGGAGCTGATCGTCCCCGACCCGAACCTGAGCCTTTCCAACGGCGCGATCCAAGCCTGGCGGCACCAGGGCAAGCGGATGAACATCTACTACGGACGGCTGGTGCGGCGGTTCTGCCGGGATTTCGGCGTTGATCCGGACGCCCCGTTCCGGGAGCTGCCCAAGCCGATCCGCCGGATGCTGCTTCAGGGCACCCGGCCCGCGGAAGAGGCCGAGTACGGGATGTACTTCGAGGGCGTGATCCCCAACCTGCAGCGGCGCTGGGAAACCACCGAGAGCGAGTACGTCAAGACGCGGCTGCACCAATTCCTCTCCGAGGCCCCGTGCCAGGCGTGCGGGGGCGCCAGGCTGAACACGCCCGCGTTGAACGTGTTCCTGGAAAGGCGCGACGGGGGGGCGGTCAACATTGCCGGCGTAACGGCGATGACGATCGAGCAGGCTGGCGAGTTTTTCCAGGGGCTGAAGCTCACGGCGGAGCAGCAGCAGATCGCGGCGCCGATCCTCAAAGAGGTCACCGCGCGGCTGGGGTTCATGCAGAACGTGGGGCTGGGGTACCTGTCGCTGGACCGCACGACAGGGAGCCTCTCCGGCGGGGAGGGGCAGCGGATCCGCCTGGCGACGCAGGTGGGCTCCGGGCTGGTGGGGTGCTGCTACGTGCTGGACGAGCCGACGATCGGCCTGCACCAGCGCGACAACCAGCGCCTGATCGCCACGCTGCGGCACCTGACCGACCTGGGCAACACCGTGCTGGTGGTGGAGCACGACGAGGAGACGATCCGCGCCGCGGACTGGATCATCGACATCGGCCCGGGACCGGGGCGGCACGGCGGGCGCGTGGTCGCTCAGGGCGCGTGGGATCAGGTCGTCCGTGCGCCGGGGTCGATCACCGCCAAGTACCTCACCGGCGAGCTGCAGATCCCCACGCCCCCCCGCCGACGGCAGTTGAACCACCGTTCCCCGCTGATCGTCAAGGCCGCCAGGGAGAACAACCTTAAGTCGATCGACGTGGCGTTCCCGCTGGGCGGGATCGTGTGCGTCACCGGCGTTTCCGGCTCGGGCAAGAGCACGCTGGTGAACCAGGTGCTGCTGCGGGCCCTGTGGCGGCAGCTCCACGGCACGGGCGAGCGCCCCGGGGCCCACGGCGGGCTGGTGGGGCACAACCAGATCGATCGGGTGATCGAGGTGGACCAGTCGCCGATCGGGCGGACGCCGCGGTCCAACCCGGCCACGTACACGGGGGCGTTCGACGCGGTCCGGATGCTCTTTGCGCAGACCAAGGAGGCGAAGGTGCGCGGGTACAAGCCCGGGCGGTTCAGCTTCAACGTCAAGGGCGGACGGTGCGAGGCGTGCCAGGGGCAGGGGACGAAGAAGATCGAGATGCACTTCCTGCCGGACGTGTATGTCAGCTGCGATGAGTGCAAAGGGACGCGTTACAACCGGGAGACGCTGGAGGTGCGTTACCGCGGCCGATCGATCGCCGACGTGTTGGCCATGACGGTGGAGGAGGCGCTGGGGTTTTTCCAGAACATCCCCGCGATCCACCGGCTGCTCGAGGCCTTGAACGACGTGGGGCTCAGCTACGTGCAGCTGGGCCAGAGCGCCACGACGCTGTCGGGCGGGGAGGCGCAGCGCGTCAAGCTCGCCACCGAGCTGGGCAAGCGTCCCACCGGCCACACGCTGTACGTGCTGGACGAGCCGACGACGGGCCTGCACTTTGCCGACATCGACAAGCTGCTGAACGTGCTGGCCAAGCTCGCCGACGCGGGCAACACGGTCGTCGTGATCGAGCACAACCTGGACGTGATCAAATGCGCCGACTGGATCATCGACCTAGGCCCGGAGGGCGGGGACCGCGGCGGGACGATCGTCGCCACGGGGACGCCCGAGCGGGTCGCGCAAACCCCTGGGTCGTACACGGGCGAGTACCTGCGGAAGCACATGGGCTTGGAGGCTGCGTCACGCCGGGCTGTGACCGTGGGGTGATTTGACTACGTTGACAGGGCTGGGTGACGGCCTAGAATCGGCCCCGGCTAAGCAGTAAAAGGAGCGGCAACCTTGGCGGCTGGATTTCGTTGCACGGTGGTGACGCCGGCGAAGCAGGTGCTGGACGAGCAGGTCGTTTACGCGTCGATCCCGGCGTGGGACGGCCAACTGGGCGTGATGCAGCGGCGGGCGCCGTTGGTGGTCAAGCTCGGCGGGGGGGTGTTGCGTCTGGATTATGCGCAGGGGGGTTCGCGGTGGTTCTACCTCGGCGGGGGGTTCGCCCAGATGAAGCGCGACACGCTGACCTTGCTGGCCGAGGAAGTGCTCGCGGCGGAAGAGATCGCGGCAGATCAGGCCCAAGCGGCGTTGAAAGAAGCGCTGGCGTTTTCACCGCGGTCTGAGGCCGACCACGCCCGGCGGCAGCGCGACCTGAGCCGGTCCCGCGCGATGCTGCGGTTGGTTCAGGAACACAAGAGCGGGGTGTGATCGCCGGTGGGGGGGCTGCTATTGGCCGAGGGGGCTGGGGGTATCGGATCCAAGTCAAGATTCGTCTGACGAGCGTGGGTGCTCGTGTGGCCGGGTGAGGCATGGGAGGCATCCGCTGGGCCGTGCCGAGTATGTACCATCGCCGCCTGTTGTTGGTGGCGACGGGGCTGTCAGTGTTGACGGCGGGTCTGTCGGTGCGTCTGGCGGCGCTGACGCTGGTGCACGGGCAGGAGTACCGCGACAAGGCCGAGTCGGTCCTGACCGAAAAGAAGCTGCTGCCGACGGCCCGGGGGCGGATCCTCGACCGGCGGATGCGCGTGCTGGCGCAGGACAAGCCGGACTACGTCGTGTCGGTGCGGTTCCCGGTGATCACCGGCCAGTGGGCGTACGAGCAGGCCAGCGAGGCTGCGTATCGGGCCAACCGGGAGCGTTGGACCGAGCTGGACGACGAAGCCAAAGACCAACTCGTCGCGGCGTTTTTGCCGGCGTATGACCGGCAGGTCGAGCAGATGTGGCAAGCGCTGTCGCGTCTGGGGCGGGTCCCGCCCGACCAATTGGAGCAGCGCAAGACCACGATCGTCCGCCGGGTAAACCAGATCGCCAGTTCCGTGTGGGCGGGGCGGCTGCGCGAGCGGGCGGCGCGTTACAACGAGCCGGTGCGGCTGATCGACGTCGCCCAGCCGATCGGCGAACAGGTGGCTTACCACGAGGTGCTGACCAACCTCGATTCGCAGGCGTTGATCGCTGTGCAGGGATTAATCGACGCGGCGAAGAGCGACCCGGCGCTGGCGGTGTGGGAGCAGGTTCAAGTCGAGCCATCGAAGACCCGGGAGTACCCGCTGGAGACGATGACGGTCGTGCTGGACCGCTCCTCGTTGCCCGGGCCGCTGCGGAGCGAAACCCCGGTGGAGATGACCGTCGAAGGGGTGGCGGCGCACGTGGTGGGTTCGCTGCGGGGCGTGCTGAAGGAGGACGTCGACCGGCGCCCGTACCGCCGCGGCGACGGAGCGGGCCAAGCGGCGATCGACCTGGCGGGGTACCTGCCCGGGGATCGGGTGGGCAGTTGGGGCATCGAACGCTCGCAGGAAGAGCGTCTGCGCGGCCGGCGGGGGCAGGTGGTCCGGCACATCGACTCCTCGCACGAGGTGCGGGACGAGCCGGTGCCCGGCGAAGACGTGGTGCTGACGATCGACGTGGCGCTGCAGAGCCGGGTGCAGGCGGTGATGGACCCGCGGCTAGGGCTGACGACGGTGCAGCGGTGGCACGGGGAGCGGCCCGCGCCGGGCAGCTTGCGCCCGCAGCCCGGGGAGCCGCTCAACGGCGCCGCGGTGGTGCTGGATGTGACGCACGGCCACGTGCTCGCGGCGGTGAGCCTGCCGGGGATCAGCCTCGGACGGCTCAAGGACGACCCCGATTCCATCTGGGGCGACAAGGTCAATCAACCCTGGGTGAACCGGGTCGTGGCGATGCCGTACCAGCCTGGGTCGACGATCAAGCCGGTGGCGTTGGTCGCCGGCGTGACCGAGGGCGTTGTGGGCGAGCGGGAGACGATCGACTGCCGCGGACACCTGGACCCGGAGGTGACGAACCGCTACCGCTGCTGGATCTACAAGGCGTACAACTCGGTGCACGGCCCGCTGAACGGGGACGAGGCGCTGGCGCGCAGCTGCAACATCTACTTCTACACGGTGGGCCGGCGGCTGGGGGCGGCGCGGCTGGTGCGTTGGTATTCGGATTTCGGCCTGGGTGCGACCACGGGCTGCGGGCTGAAGGAAGAGGCGCCGGGGGACCTGCCGGACTTGAGCCGCGCGTCCGATCCCGCGGCGGGGGGGTTCTCGGCCGACGACGCGGTGCTGATGGCCATCGGGCAGGGGCGGGTGCGGTGGACGTTGCTGCAGGCGGTGGGGGCCTACGCGACGATCGCGCGGGGTGGGCGGGTCGTCAGTCCGACGTTTGTGATGTCGCAGGGGCAAGGGATCGCGCCGCAGAAGGTCGGTCAACTGGCGCTGAACCGAGCCGCGGTAGCCGAAACGATCGAAGGTTTGGGCGAGGTGGTGCAGCAGCGGTATGGGACGGCTCACGCGTTGGTGCTGCTGAACGAAGAGCCGATCTTCAACCTCCCCGGCGTGCGGGTGTTCGGCAAGTCGGGCACGGCCCAGGCTTCGCCGCTGTGGGTGGACCAGAACGGCGACCACCGGTTCACGTCGGGAGTGGACAAGGTCGTCCGCAAGGGCGACCATGCGTGGATGATCTGCCTAGTGCAGCGGCCCAGTTCTGAGCAGCCGGACTACGCGGTGGGCGTCGTGCTGGAGTACGCCGGCAGCGGGGCGATGGTCGCCGGGCCGGTGGTGAATCAGATCCTGCACGCGATGCGGGCGGAGGGGTACCTGTGATGGGCGTGCTCGAGCGCGCGGCGCGGCACCTGAGGTTGAGCCCGCTGTGGTGCGCGGTGCTCGCGGCGGCGGCGCTGTCGTGCGTGGGGCTGATGGCGATCGAGACGGCGGCGCCGGTGTACGCGGCGACGCAGCTGCGCTGGATGCTGATCTCGTGGATCGTCGCGGCGATGTGCGTGCTACCACATCCGCGGTGGGTGGGCGTGGCGGCGTACCCGCTGGCGTTGGTGACGCTGGCGCTGCTGGTCGTGGTGCTGCTGCCGTTCGTGCCGCGGTCGGTCGTGCCCGTGCGCAACGGGGCGACGTGCTGGATCAACCTGCGGTTCATGATGCTGCAGCCGTCGGAGGTGGCGAAGGTGGTGTTCGTGCTGGCGCTGGCGCGGTACCTGCGTTTCCGCAGCAGTTATCGCACGGTGCGCGGCCTGCTGGTGCCGTTCGCGCTGCTGACGGTGCCGCTGGCCTTGATCGTGAAGGAGCCGGACCTGGGCACGGCGTTGATCTTCGTCCCGGCGCTGTTCGTGATGCTGGTGGCGGCGGGGGCAAGGCTGAGCCACCTCGGGGCGCTGGCGGGCCTGTCGGGGCTCTTGGTAGCGCTGAACGTCGCGGCGGTGTACCTATTGCCGGAGTCGATGCAGGTGCTCAAGCCCCACCAGCGTCAGCGCATCGTCGCGATGGTCAGCCAGGCGTCCGGCGACAACCGGTATGCCGAGGACATCGGCTACCAGCAGGAAAAGGCGATGACGCTGATCGGCGCGGGGCGGCTCAGCGGGTACGGGGCCCAGCGCTCGGCGACGATCGTGAAGTTCAACCGCCTGCCCGAGGACCACAACGACATGATCTTCGCCGTGATCGTGAACCGCTGGGGGCTGCTGGGCGGTTTGACGACGCTGGGGCTGTATCTGACCGTGTTCGTCTGCTTCCTGCTGGTGGCCGGGCGGCTCAAGGACCCGTTCACACAACTGGCGACCATCGGGTTCACGGGCCTGCTGGCGACCCAGGCGGCGATGAACATCGGCATGACGCTGGGCCTGCTGCCGATCACCGGCATCACCCTGCCGTTCATCTCCTACGGCGGGTCGAGCCTGGTCGTGTGCTTCGCGATGCTGGGCCTGGTGATCAACTTCGCTTCGCGGCGGCCGGCGATCATCAGCCGCCCGACGTTCGAGTTCGACCGCGCCCAGGCGGCGCTAGACTGACCGTGCCACCCCCAAGCAGTCGGCCCGGCCCCCCCCAGGCACACCCATGGATTCGCAGACGATCCCCACGTTCGTTCGCACAGACCTGTCGCGGCTGGGGCTGCAGGTATCGGAAGAGGCGCTGGCGCTCCTGGTCGCGTACCTGGATCTGTTGCTCGAGGCCAACACGCGGTTCAATCTCACGGCGGTGCGCGACCGCGACGAAGCCTGGCGGCGGCACATCATCGACAGCCTGACGCTGCTGCCTTTTTTGGATGAAGTGCCCGCGGGGGGACGCGTCGTGGACGTGGG
>JAJUHR010000304.1 GCA_029267795.1 Planctomycetota bacterium | reverse complement strand
TGTGGCGTTTGATGCGGTACGCGTGCCCGAACAGGCCCCGCTTGCCGACGCCGGTCAGGTGCAGCACCGCTTCGCGCAGGGCCTTGGAGGGGATGGTCCCCGTGTTGACCATGACCCCGCCCAGCGCCTCGTTCTTCTCGATGATCGCCACCCGCTTGCCGAGCTTGGCCGCCTGGATGGCCGCCCGTTGCCCCGCCGGGCCAGTGCCGATCACCGCCAAATCGTAGTGTTTGCTCATAGACCTCTGCCTAGGCTCGTCCCCGCCCATGGTCTTGGTTTCATCGGCAGGTTCCCTGAGAGGGTTTGCCTTGGTCCAGGGTAATCAAGCCAAGCCGGTCTTTTTCTGCGGGGTAACCTCTTGGCGAGCCTAATCATTTATAGGCCGCAGGGGGAACTGAAGGGGTGATCAGCGCCGCCTGAGGAATCCGTATGGGTGTCACGAAAACCGGCTGCCGGCTGCACATCGCCTTTGTGCGGACGCGTCGGATTCCGCGTAGACGGGTACACCGTGGACTCTTATGGCGTTTTTCGTGTGGGTATACGGCTTTTTGAAACCGGAGTGGCTGGGGGCAGAGCGCGGCGGTGCCGGTACCCCCGGAACGTGCCGTGGTGTCGCCTCGCTCCCCCCACAGCCACCCCGAGCCCCATCGCGATACACCCAAACGAAACACGCTCTAACGTCGCGCCGCCGCCAAGCCGGGTGGGGTCCAGGGAAGATCTGTGCCCGACCCGGCTGGCAGCGCGACGGCGGTGACGTCAGGAGGCTCTACGCCGTCCCGGCGGCAACCCTGCGGCAACCGACCAAAGATAGATTCCCCTCGAGGGGGACGGTGCGCACGACTCGGTAGCACTTCGCGTCCGTGTTGAACGCCCGGTTCAGCAGCACGTCCTCGCCGATGTGCGGTTGGCGCGGCGTTTCGACAAAGAACGAAATGCCCGACTTGGACGTGTCGTGCAGCCAACCCTTGCGACGACGGGTCCGGTGCGCACTCCTTTGCCACGCCACGGGACTGCCCGTTTCGAAGTAGTACCGCGGCTCACAGCGACGGTTCGGACGCATGCGAGTCTCACTCATGAAAACGCCTCCTCCACAAGAAAAGGACTCCGGAAAGAACGCGGGATCTCTTTCCCCCCGCGGAACGATGCGATCGATGTGATCGATGACTCGGTCGGCTTCTCCTGGATGACCCCGCTCTCCCCTGGGCCCGGCCATCGCTCCCGGCTTTGCGAACGCCGGTCCTCAGGCCGCCTCACGCAACTGAATCGGCCGGGTGAGCTGGGCCGCGTCGACCACCCGCGGGTCGAACTGCTCACCCCTGTGGCGGCGCAGCTCGCGCATCGCCTCGTCAGCCGTGAGGCGCCGTTGATACGACCGCTCGGTCATCATGGTCACCAGCGCGTCGGCCACGCAGATGACGCGGGCGCCGATCGGCGCCACGCACTGCGGGTCTTGCTCCGCGGTCTTGAGCGTATACGGCGTGTGATGGTGACGGACCATGTCCACGGTTTCCTGGTCGGCGCCGAGCCTCGAGGCGATCCACGCCCCCAGCTCCGAGTGCAGAGAAATCAGCTTCCACTCCTCGTACGACAGCGACCTCGGCTGGGACAGCAACGCCTCCGGGATCGCGGATTTGCCGATGTCGTGCAGCAGCGCGGCCGAAAGGACGCGCTCCCCAGCAGCCGGTTCAAGCCGCATCGCACGGTTGATCTGCCCCGCGATCTCGCTAACGTGGTCCGCGTGGGTGGTCAGGTGCTCCCATTGCGTCGGGCCCAGGAGGTAGCCGCACCGTTCTAGGAACGCCAGCCGGCGCTGCTCCGGCGACATCCCGTCGACGCCGCTGATCTGGCGCAGGTGGCCTTCGATCGCCACCATAGGCCAAGTGGCGATGCGGTTGCGCCCCTGCAGCTTCGCCAGGTACAGGGCCTCGTCGGCCTTGTCGATCGTCCCAGCGGACACCGGTTCTCCATCCGACACCGCGATCCCCACGCTGGCGGTGACCTTTAAGTCGCCCCGGCCGGTCGAGACCGTCGCCTGCTCGATCCGGCGGCGCAGCTTCTCGGCCCGCTGCCACGCCTCGGTCAACGACGGGATATCGACGACGATCAGGAACTCCTCGCCCCCGTAGCGCACCGTCGCGCGGGCGTCGGAGAAGACCTCGCGGAGGATCGCCGCCACGGCCTTGAGCACCTGGTCGCCGGCCGCGTGCCCGTGCCGGTCGTTGACCATCTTGAAGTGATCGACGTCGACCATCATCGCCGCGGCGTTGACGCGCCGGTCGCGCTCCCATACCCGCTGGATCAGGCACCGGTCGAGGTACCGCCGGTTATTCAGACCCGTCAGGTGGTCGGTCTCGGACATCCGGGCCAGCAGGCGCTCCCGGCGTTCGGTGCGGCGTCTCTCGCTCCGGAGGCGCTTGGCCTTGAGGATGCACGCCTCGACCCTCTGCCAGAGGACGTTGTCCTCGATCGCCTCGAACTTCGGCACGAAGTCCACGCTGCCGCTGCGGATGCTCTCGATCACCACCTCCTGCCCGCGGCTGCTGGAGATCACCAGAGCGGGGCAGCCTTCCAGGACCTCGCTGGCCTCCTTGAGCAGCTCCGGGGCTTTGTGGTCGGGCAGGTTGTAATCCAAGATGACGCAGTCGTACTTCCGCCGGGCCACCGCGCGGATAAAGTCGCTGCCTTTCGACACCACCGTCACATTTACGTGCGGGCGGCCGCGGACCAGGCCCAGCAGCAGCAGCTCTTGATGATCGCAGTTGTCTTCTGCTAGGAGAATTTTGACCTCGGACATGGCCGACGCCGCCTCGCTGATGGGCCAGAGGCCGTTGCCACCGGGCCCAGAACGGGTCCCCCCACGCACATCATCGACCGCGGAAGTGCGTAAGTTGGGGATTAATCGAATTTTTTGGGTGGTTTTTTTCGGTCTTAACGATCGATCCCCCAGTAGCAAACGTTACAAACTTCTTGTCCAAAGAGGAGAAATATCCGAAAAACAATCGGGAATACGCACCTCGCGGGTAAGGCGGCGCAGATGCGGAAAAATTGCCGAAGACCTCGGTGCGGGCCTTGCTGGGGGAAAGGACCGCGTGCTCATGGGGCCGTAGCGCATTATG
>JAJUHR010000423.1 GCA_029267795.1 Planctomycetota bacterium | reverse complement strand
GCCATTGTCGAGGGCGCCCATCCCGTCCGGGATGCCTGCTAGGCGGTAGACGCCGCCGCCGCTGGCACCGGGGTAGGTTTCGTCACCGATGAAGCTCGACGAGAAGGGCACGCCCAGCGCATCGGCGCTGGGGCCGTTGCTGGCGATCGAAACGGTCTGCACCCCCGGTGCCACCGGGGTGACGTACGGGGTCTGCCGGGTGCTCGGGCCTGTTGTTTGGCCCATGGCGCTGCCTGCTGTGATCGCCAGCACAGCGGGCATTGGGACACCTTTGCTCCGACAACGTTTCACAATCATGTTGCATCCTCCCAAAGAAGAAATGGCCTAGTCGTTACCGCGGGTTGACGCGCCCGTGGATCGATGCCGAGTCATGGCAGCATCATTTCGAGGGGCGGTTAGCGGGCGATTAGGGGGCAGTTAGATTGATATGGGTAGCGTCGGCGTGTCGTCTGTGGATCTGGGGATGGCGTATATTGGGGGAAGGATTGCAGGGCACCAATCCGACATTATCACCATCGGCCCATCCCCGAGACCCCACTGGCATGGAATACTTGCTCGTTCCCCTGGCGGCGTTGTTCACCTCGGGCCTGACGTTGTTCACCGGGTTCGGGCTGGGCACGCTTTTGATGCCTGTGTTCGCGTTGTTCTTCCCCCTGGATCTAGCGGTGGCGATGACCGCGGTGGTCCACCTGCTGAACAACCTGTTCAAGCTGGCGATGCTGGGCCGCCGGGCCGACGCGGGGGTGGTCTGGCGGTTCGGCGTCCCGGCGATCTTGGCGGCGTTGCTGGGGGCGGGCTTGCTGGTCTGGCTGTCGGACCTGCAGCCCCTGGCGACCTACCGGTGGGGGGGCCGCACGTTCGAGGTCACTCCGGTCAAGCTGACGATGGCTTGGTTGATGGTGGGTTTCGCCGTGATCGAAGCCCTGCCTCGCTTTGAGAAGCTGTCGTTCGACCGCCGGTACCTGCCGCTGGGTGGGGTGCTCAGCGGCTTTTTCGGCGGGCTGTCGGGCCACCAGGGCGCCTTGCGGTCCGCGTTCCTCGTGCGCTCGGGCTTGACCAGGGAAGCGTTCATCGCCACCAATGTGGTCATCGCCTGCCTGGTCGATTTCACCCGCTTGTCGATCTACGCTGCCCACTTCACCACCGCTGGCATCGGCGAAAACGTCGGCCTGCTGGGGCTGGCCACCCTCGCGGCCTTCCTCGGGGCGTTCCTAGGCAACCGGTTGGTCGAAAAGATCACCCTCCGCACTGTGCAATTGCTGGTCTCGCTGCTGCTGTTCCTGATCGCGGTCGGCCTGGGGGCGGGGCTGGTGTAAGACCACGCGCGGCGGATCGGTACCACAGCCCCCGGGATCATCGTCGGCGATCGATCCTTCCTCCGTAGCTCCCCTCGGCCGTTTCCTTAGGCTACGCCGCTAACAGCGGCCTCTGGTTCAGCAGGAACCGCTCGATCTGTTCTGCGGAAACCGCGGGGCTGACCAGGTACCCCTGGATATCGTCGCACTTGAGCAGCCTCAGGAGGTTCGCTTGCTCTTCGGTTTCCACGCCTTCCGCCACGACCCTGAGGTTCAGGGAATGCGCCAGGGAAATGATGGTGGAGATGATGCTCAGGTCGTCCGGCTTGTGGGTCATGTTCACGATGAACGACCGATCGATCTTCAACGCGTTGACGGGCAGCTTGGTGATGTAGCTGAGCGAGGAATACCCGGTGCCGAAGTCGTCCACCGCGATCTGCACGCCCATCTCCCGGCTGGCCCTGAGCTTTTGGATATTGGCCTCGATGTCCTGCATGATCACGCTCTCGGTGATCTCCAGCTCCAGGCAGTCGGCCGTGCCCTCGGTATTCTTGAGCGCCCGCTCCACGGTGAGGACGAAGTCTTTTTGTCGCAGTTGGATCGGCGAAACGTTGACGGCGATGCGGGG
>JAJUHR010000020.1 GCA_029267795.1 Planctomycetota bacterium | reverse complement strand
TCGAGCCGGTCTTCACCCAGACTTGCACAGACACCACGGGGGCGGCGTGGAGCTCTTGCGCGATCACGATCAAGCGGTTGGGCAGTTCAACCATGAGGCGGTCCGGCCGATCCTGCAGCACACGGTACGGGGCTTGGGGCCCCGCTTCACCAGACGAGGCTGCGGAGGGTTCGGCGCAGGCGCTTGACCGGATACCCATCGCGATGGCCAGGCTGAGGCAGCCGACCCACGTGCGGCCGAGCCCGCGCGGGAAGAGCCGAAAAGTCATAAGGGGTCCCCTTGGTTTTACGAAAGCATCCATTCTACGTCAGGCTGGATGTGGGTGTTTGTCGGAGGTGGTAGCGTTACAGCGCGGGGCGTCGGAGGCCGGCGCTTTGATCTGCGATGCGGTTATCGGAGGTGCAAGCACAAGGTCAACTTCACGGGGCCCAGAACCGATAGTGACGGTAATGCCGCCTGGACCGGCGACGGAGGGGCGGCTTGGATCGATGGACGGAGCTTCTCGATGACTCACTCGGCAGGGATGGCCCCAAGGCTGGCGCGTGAGGCGGCGCACTTCCAGAAACACTACGAAGATGAGGCGGCACGCGGGATCGAACCGCTGAGCGAGTTCGACAAGCGTCGCTACGCAGCGCCTCCGGCGAACACGGTGTTCCCGCGGGAGTACTTTTACCACCTGCTATCGCCGCTAGAGGGCAAGGACACGCTGGAAATCGCCTGTGGCAACGGGATCGACGCCTGCCTGTGCGCCCATTACGGCGCCAACGTACGGGCGTACGACCTGAGCAGCAACGCGGTGGAGTTGACCCGCCGCAGGGCCCGGGTGAACGGCTTGGCTGAGCGGGTGCAGGCGCGGGTGGCGGAGGATTTGGGCTGGGCGTTTGCCGGCGAGCGTTTCGACGCGATCCTGGGCTACGCGGCGCTGCACCACCTGCCGCTGCAGGGGCTGGCAGAGCGGGTTTACGAGCGGCTGCGGCCGGGCGGGGTGGCGGTGTTCGCCGAGCCTGTGGTCAACAGCCGGGCGTTGCAGGCGCTAAGGCGTTGCATCCCGTATTCGTTCGCCGAGCCGACAGAGGACGAACAGCCCTTGAATGACGAGCAGATCGCGCGGTTCGAGCGGGTGTTCGATCGTTCCGTGAAGCGTCATTTCCAATGTGTGAGCCGGGTGTGGCCGCTGTTCCGCGGCTGCTGGCCGGTGGTCGCGGGTCTGCACCGGGTCGATGGCCACTTGATGCGGTTGCCGTGGCTGAGGCGGTTCGCGACGGTGGTGGTGTTCGGCTTGTACCGCGACCGATAAAAGCTCCGCGCTCGTTCCCGCACGACCGAGCTGCGTACGAGCGATAATTCGAAAAGGGCAGTCTGCGAACTCGGCGTAGAAGCGAGTTGCCGGGTCATTCAGCGTCTGCCAGAAACGGGGGGACCGCCCCTTGGCACAGTCGGGAAGTAACTTGGTCGATAGATATCAAAAAAATCGCAGCAAGTTAAGATCGTCGTCATGACCTTTGCTTATAATGTGGGTTGTTAGTCACTCAAAGACCGCTGGTTGGATGGAAGAACGATCCGTAACCCCTCCGCGTGGGACAAGGGGGAGATAACCCATCAGCACTGCACCGGTGACGCGTTTATGACAAGCAGCTCGCAGCTCTTGCAGCGGGCGGCGTCCGAAGAAGGGCGTAGCCAGCTAAGCGGCAGCCATGCCGAGGATATGCCCCAAGCGTCGGGATCGCGCGCCGACCTGTTGAGGTTTCTTTGGCTTGTGGTCCAGCTGGGCCTGCTGGCTTGGGTGTTGAGCGTGTACCGCCTCGAAAACGTGGCCTTCCGCCACGTGGCGGCGCTCACGTTCGTCGGCGCGTTGATCCACCACTTCCTTCCCACGGGGCTGAAGCTGCCGTTCTTTGTGGTGATATCGGTGACGGCGCTGGGGATGGTGGTCGGCGTGGTGAACGCGGCTTGGCTGGTGGGGATCGCGCTGGCGTTGATCGGGGCGTGCCACTTGCCGATCTCCTTCGGCAAACGAGTAGCGGTGGTAGTGGCGCTGGGCGCGGCGATGGTGGCGTTCCAGGCCGGGTGGCTACCCAGCGGCGGGCTGTCGGTGATCTGGCCGATCCTGGGATCGATGTTCTGCTTCCGGCTGGCGGTGTACCTGTACGACATGAAACACCGGGAGGGGACGTTCGGGTTCTGGCGGTCGGTGGCGTACTTCTTCATGTCGCCGAACGTGTGCTTCCTATTGTTCCCGGTGGTGGATTACAAGACGTTCTGCCGGACGTACTACAACGACGAGGCGCTGCGGATTTACCAGTCCGGGGCGACGTGGATCAGCCGAGGGCTGGTGCAGCTGGTGCTATACCGGTTCGTGTATCACTTCTTGGTGATGGACCCGGCGCAGGTCGCCAGCATCGGGGACATGTTCCGTTACATCACCACGACGTTCCTGCTGTACCTGAAGGTGTCGGGGACGTTCCACGTGATCGTGGGGATGCTGCATTTATTCGGGTTCAACCTGCCGGAGACGCACCACCGGTGGCTGCTGGCGTCGAGCTTTATCGATTTCTGGCAGCGGATCAACATCTACTGGAAAGAGTTCATGATGAAGTTGATCTTCTACCCGGTGCACTTCAGGCTGCGGGCGATGAAGCCGCTGCCGAGGCTGGTGCTGGCGACGGCGATCTCGATGACGGTGACGTGGCTGCTGCACTCGTACCAGTGGTTTTGGATCCGTGGGACGTACCTGCTGACGGCGCCGGACGCGTTGTTCTGGACGATCCTGGGGGCATTGCTGACGGTGAACATGGTCTGGCAGCAGAAGTTCAGCCGGCAAAAAAAGAGCCTCAAGCAAGGCATGGCGGGGTATTCGTGGGGGACACAGGTGCGCCTGGCGCTGCGGACGATCGCGACGCTGGTGACGATTTGCGTGCTCTGGTCGATGTGGAGCGCCGAATCGTTCGGGGATTGGTTTGCGCTGTGGGCCCAGGCGGCGCACGTGGGGGTGAACGACGTGTTGCTGATCGGCGGGGTGCTGCTGGCGGTGGGCGTAGCGGCGGTGCTGCTGGGGCGCACGCAACGGGAATGGGGCGAGAAGGCGGCGGGGCCGGCCGAGCAGGGCTGGCTGCCGCAGTGGAAGCCCGGGCTGGCCGTGGTCGCGTCGTGCCTGGTCTTGCTGGCGCCGGCGAACGGGTTTGTGGCGTCGCGGCTGGACCCGCAGGTGGCGTCGGTGGCCGGGGCCCTGAGGCGCTCGCGCCTGAACAAGCAGGACATGGCGACCCTGCACATGGGCTACTACGAGGAGCTCACCCAGGCCCGGCGGTTCAACCCGCAGCTGTTCGAGCTGTACGCCAAGACGCCGGCAAAGTTCGGCAAACTGGAACTGACGGAGGCGATCCGGCCGACCGGGGACTACCGCTTGAAGGAGCTGGTCCCTCTGGTTTCGGTAGAGTTCAACGGCCGGACGCATTCGACCAACGAGTTCGGGATGCGCGACCGCCGGGGGGTGTATCAGCAGCACAAGCCCGCAGGTGCGTTCCGGATCGTGCAGGTGGGGGCCTCGGCTTCGATGGGTTGGGGCGTGGGAGACGGGGAGACCTTCGAAAACCTGCTGGAAGACCACCTGAACGAGATCAACGACGGATCGGTGTGCAGCAAGTACGAGGTGCTGAACTTCGCGGTCAATGGGTACGGCCCCGTCGAGAAGCTGATGACCCTGGAGAGCAAGGCGCTGGCCTTCGAGCCGGACATGGTGTTTTACGCCGCGAATCTGAACGAGTACGACTGGACGGTGGACCGGCTGATCACGGCGTTGCAGAGCGGGACGGAGCTGCCTTACGACTTCCTCGCGGAGGTGCTGCAAAAGGCACAGGTCGGCCCGCAGACCCATAAGGTGCTGGCGCGGGGTCGGCTCAGGCCCTATGCGCCGCAGATCGTGGCGCAGGTGTACCAGCGGTTCGTTTCCGATTGCCGGGAGAGGGGGGTCGAGGCCGTTTGGGTGTACGTGCCGCTGCCCGGCGGGGAGGAAAAGGTCGCTTCGACCAAGCCCGAGTTCCAAAGTTTAGCGGTGGAGGCCGGGTTCCTCGTGTTGGACCTTTCGCACGCTTATCATGGGGTAAGCCAAGACCAGCTGCGGGTTGCCGAATGGGATGGACATCCGAACTGGATGGGCCACCGGCTCTTGGAGCAAAGCCTATATAAGAAGCTTTTGAGCACTCCCTCCCTAAGCCGATATTGGCCGGATGGGAAAGCGGTATCTGTCACCGCTGGAGAGGCGGTAGACGGGAATCTGCTTAAGTCCCTGCAAGAGTGATCCTTCGGACACCATTTGGGAAGGGGTTCAATGAAAGTAGGGAGGATGGGATCGGAATAGGAAGTTTCTCGGGGTGGTCAAAGCTCGGTTCGTCTTATTAACCGCGCAGACCGTTTCAATATGACGCGGTCTTCGAAGAGCTGCTTTTGAATTAAATATATGACACAACAGACTGGAAAGTCTTTGTGTTTTAAGTTATCTTGATATAAGCTCTTTGGCGGTACTGTGGCGAGGTTCGGAAGAATCGCTCGGGGCGGATTTCGCTCCCATGTGGTAGACCAAAGGCATCGCGGCACTTCTGGGTGGAGACCTGGCGTCGGTGGGTCTGCGCGTGTCCTTGTGGGTCTGGGTAGGGAATTCTTGCGCGGGAACCATCCATCAGGGTCGGAACCAGCCGTAGAAGCCGGCGCTTCCAGGGAGCTGTCGCGTTTTTTTTGGATCTTGGGTCAGTTGGGCCTGCTGGCGTTGGTGGTGCACGCCTATTGCAAGGAAGAGGCGGCGCTTTGCCACATCGTTCAGCTGACGCTGTTTGGGTTTGTAGTTCACCATTTCTTGCCGCCGGCTTGGCGGATGCCGTTCTTTGTGGCGATGTCGCTGGTGGCGTTGGGTCTGGTGCTGGGGGTAGCCAACGCGGCGATGGTGGTGTCTAGCGGGCTGGTGCTCATCGGCGTGTGCCACCTGCCGATCGCGTTTGGGGCTCGGGTGCTCTTGGTGTCCTTGTTGGGGGCGGTGCTGGTGGCGTTCCAGGCTGGGTGGGTGGACACCGGGGGCTGGGCGGTGGCTTGGCCGATCCTGGCGTCGATGTTCTGCTTCCGGATGGCGATGTACTTGTACGACATGAAGACCCAGCAGGCGCCGTTCGGCTTTTGGCGGTCGCTGGCGTACTTCTTCATGTCGCCGAACGTGTGTTTCCCGCTGTTCCCGCTGGTGGACTACAAGACGTTCTGCCGGACGTACTACAACGACGAGCCGCTGCGGATTTACCAGTCCGGGGCGACCTGGATCAGCCGGGGGTTGGTGCAGTTGCTGCTCTACCGCGTGGTGTACCAGTTCCTGCTGATCGACCCGGCACAGGTGGACAGCGCGGGGGACCTGTTCTGGTACATGGTGGCTTCGTTCCTGCTGTACCTGAAGATCTCCGGCACGTTTCACTTGATCGTGGGGATGCTGCACCTGTTCGGGTTCAACCTGCCGGAGACGCACCACCGGTGGCTGCTGGCGTCGAGCTTCGTGGACTACTGGCAGCGGATCAACATCTATTGGAAGGAATTCATGGCCAAGCTGGTGTTCTACCCGGTGCATTTCCGGATGAGCAACTGGCTGCAGGGCTGGCGGGCTTCGTCGGTGCTGATGGTCTCGGTTCTGGTCTCGTTCTTCTTCACGTGGCTGCTGCACTCGTACCAGTGGTTCTGGATCCGCGGGACGTACCTGCTGAGCTGGCCGGACGCGTTGTTCTGGTCGATCTTGGCCGTGCTGCTGGCGGTGAACATGCTCTGGCAGGAGAAGTTTGTGAAGCGGAGGCGGCTGAAGCAGGCCGCGAACCAGCGGACGCTCAAGTCCGAGCTGAGCTTGGCGGGCCGCACGGTGCTGACGTTCGTGGCGATCTGCGTGCTGTGGTCGCTGTGGGGGGCCGAGTCGGTCGGGGACTGGCTGGCGATGTGGCCGCAAGCGACGAGGGTGGGGCCGCGCGACGTGGGGTTGATCGGGGGGGTGTTGCTGGCCGTGGGCCTGGGGGCGGTGGCGATGGGGCGTTCCCACCGCGAGTGGACGGAGAAGGTCAAAGCGCCCGCGAAGCAGGAAGAAGACGCGTGGGCGCAGCGTTGGTGGCCGGGGGTGGTCGTGGCGGGCTCGTGCCTGCTGCTGCTGGCGCCGTTGAAGTACGAGGTGCGATCCCACATCAATCCGCAACTGGCTTCGGTGATGACCTCGGTGCGGATGAACAAGCTCAACCGGCGTGACACGGCGATGTTGAACCGGGGCTACTACGAGGACCTGACCGAGGCCAAACGGTTCAACCCTCAGCTGTTCGAGCTGTACACGAAGATGCCCGCCAACGACGTGGGCCGACAGGGGACCGGGGAAGCGATCAAACGGGTTCCGGACTTCCGCCGCAAGGTGCTGGTGCCCTCGAAAACCTACCGGTTTCAGAACGGGGTGGAGATCCGGACCAACGCCCACGGGCTGCGGGACCGGGAAGGGTATGATCTGCGTAAGCCCGACGGCGTGCTGCGGATCGCGGTGGTCGGGTCATCGGAAGTGATGGGGTGGGGGGTGCCCGACGGAGAGACGTTCGAAAACCTCGTCGAGGACCGGCTAAACGCCCAGAACGACGGTTCGAAGTTCGAACGGTACGAGCTGATCAACTTCTCGGTCACGGGGTACGGCCCTATCGAGAAGTTGATGATGGCGGAGCAGCGGGCGCTGGGGTTCGACCCGGACGTCCTGTTCTACGTCGCGAACAACAGCGAGTACCAGTGGGTGACGGAGCGGATGGTGGAAGGGGTGCAGGCGGGGTGGAAGCTGCCCTATGACGTTCTGGACGAGCTGATCCACGAGGCGAAGGTCGATCGCACGACGCACAAGGTGTTGGCTCAGGGCAGGCTCAAGCCCTACGCGCCCCAAGTGCTGAGCTGGGTGTATCAGCGGGTCGCGACCCTGTGCCGGGAGCACGAGGTCTACCCGGTGTGGGTTTACGTGCCGCAGCCGGATGGGGAGCCGTTCGACCGGGGAGAGATCCGGGCGTTTTTCGAGGAAGCCAGGAAGTCGCAGTTCACGATCCTGGACTTATCGGATGCGTTTAAGGGGATGGACCAAGCGTCTATGCGGGTCTCCAAGACGGACGGGCACCCCAACGTGGAGGCACACCGGGTCCTAGCCGATTGCTTATACAGGAAAATCCAGGCCGAGCCGCAGCTGAGCCGGTACCTGCCGATTGCCCCTTCCGCTGCCAGCACCGCGGGTCGGGAGGTCGATAACCCTTAACTGTTCCAGGAGGCTTGTGAAATGGCGACCGTGACGGAGGCAGAGGTGTCGCGTGCGATCAAGGAGTACATCTTGGAGGAGTTCCTGCCCGGGGAGAACCCGGAGGAGCTGACCGAAGACACGCCGCTGGTGACTTCGGGGGTCTTGGATTCGGTGGCGACGTTGAAAGTCTCGATGTTCCTCCAGAAGAAGTTCGGAATCAAACTGGCGGCACACGAAACGGACGTGGAGTTCATGAACACCATCGGCAGCATGACCAAGCTGGTGTGCGACAAGCTGAAGTAGCTGAAGCCGAGGATGGGTGGGGGTGTCATGGCAGCAGATTCGAAGGTGCCGATCTCGGGCCCGGGACGCGCAGCGGCTGAGGCGTTCAGGGCCGGCGGGGCTGCGGACTTTTTGCCCTTCCTGTGGGTCACGGGGCAAGTGGCGCTGCTGACCTGGGTGGTGGACGTTTACGAGATCGAGCAGGCGGCGTTCGGCCACGTGATGCAGCTGACCCTGGTGGGGTTTGTGGTGCACCACTTCCTGCCCCCGGCGCTGAAACTGCCGTTCTTCGTGCTGATCTCGGTCCTGGCGTTGGGCCTGGTGCTGGGGGCGGTGAACGCGGCGTGGGTGGTGGCGGTCGGCCTGGCGCTGATCGGGGCGTGTCACCTGCCAATCTCGTTCGGCAAACGGATCGCGATGGTGGTGACCCTGGGCGCGACGATGGTGGCGTTCCAGGCCGGGTGGGTCAGCAGCGGGAAGATCTCGGTGATCTGGCCGATCCTGGGCTCGATGTTCTGCTTTCGGTTGGTGGTGTACCTGTACGACATGAGGACGCAGGGGGGGGCGTTCGGGTTCTGGCGGTCGTTGGCGTACTTTTTCATGTCGCCGAACGTGTGCTTCCTGCTGTTCCCCGTGGTGGACTACAAGACTTTTTGCAAGACTTACTACAACGACGAGCCGGTGCGGGTGTACCAGTCCGGGGCGACGTGGATCAGCCGGGGGGTGGTGCAGCTGGTGCTGTACCGGTTCGTGTACCAGTTCCTGGTGATGGATCCGTCCGAGGTGGCCAGCGCGGGGGACCTGTTTCGGTACATGGTCACGACGCTGCTGCTGTACCTGAAGGTGTCGGGGACGTTCCACGTGATCGTGGGGATGCTGCACCTGTTCGGGTTCAACCTGCCGGAGACGCACCACCGGTGGCTGCTGGCGTCGAGCTTCGTGGACTACTGGCAGCGGATCAACATTTACTGGAAGGAGTTCATGGCCAAGCTGGTGTTCTACCCGGTGAACTTCCGGCTCAGCCAGCGGGAGGGGATCAGCGAGAAAGGCGCGTTGGTGCTGTCGGTGGGGATCTCGTTCTTCTTCACGTGGCTGTTGCACTCGTACCAGTGGTTCTGGATCCGCGGGACGTACCTGCTGGCGGCGCCGGACATGGCGTTCTGGGGGATCCTGGGTCTGCTGCTGGCGGTGAACATGCTCTGGCAGCAGAAGTTTGTGCGTAAGCGGAGCTTGAAGAAAGGCGGGGGGTGGTCGTGGAAATCGGACCTGAGCTTGGGGTTGCGGACGGTGCTGACGTTCATGGCGATCTGTGTGCTGTGGTCGTTGTGGGGGGCCGAGTCGATTGGCGAGTGGTTGGCGATGTGGGCCCAGGCAGTGCGGGTGGAGCCCGGGGACGTCGGGCTGATCGGTGGGGTGCTGCTGGCCGTGGGCCTGGCGGGGGCGATGCTGGGCCGCTCGCAGCGGGAGTGGACGTACCAGGGCGCCGCGGGCAAAGGTGTGGCCAAGGCCGCCGCGACCGGGCTGAACTGGCGGCAGCTGGGCTGGGCGGGGGCTGGCGTGCTCGCGTCGTGCGCCGTGCTGATGACCCCGGTGAAGACCCGGCTGGTCTACCACGCGAGCCCGCAGGTGGCCTCGGTGCTGAAATCGCTGCGGACCAGCCGCTTGAACGTGCGGGACGCGGCGATCCTGGAGCACGGCTACTACGAAGACCTGACGCACGCGGAGCGGTTCAACCCCCAGCTGTTCGAGTTGTACTCGAAGATGCCCGCGGGCATGGACGTGCGGATCAAGGGCGAAGGGATTCGCCCGACCCACGACTTCCGGCGGCGGGAGCTGGTGCCGGCCCAATCGGCGGTGTTCAGCAACGGGATCGAGCTGAAGGTCAGCGCGCACGGATTGCGGGACCGCGAGTACGACCTGCACAAGCCCGCGGGGACCCTGCGGATCGCGGTCGTCGGGGCCTCGGAGGTGATGGGTTGGGGCGTGGAGAACCACGAGACCTTTGAGAACTTGTTGGAAGACTGGCTTAACACGCATAACACAACGGACAGGTACAGCCGATATGAGGTGATGAACTTCGCGGTCTCGGGCTACGGAGCGATCGAGAAACTGATCGTCCTGGAACAGAGGGTATTGGACTTCGACCCGGACGTGTTGTTCTACATGGCGAACAAGAAGGAATACCAGTTGGTGATCGACCGGATCGTCGAGGCGGTCCGTGCAGGGGTGAGCTTGCCGTACGATTTCCTGGAAACGATCACGGCGGAGGAGGGCATCGATCGGGACACGCACAAGGTGCTGGCGAAGGGCCGACTGCGTCCACGTGCCCCAGAGATGCTAGGTTTGGTTTACAATCGGGTCGCGAGCTTGTGCCGCGATCGTGGGATCCAGCCGGTGTGGGTGTACGTCCCCCAGCCCGGGGCGGAGCCTCCGAACCGCCGGGACATCAACAAGTTCTTCGGGCACGCGGAAGAGGCGGGGTTCGACATCCTGGACCTTTCCGACGCGTTCGCGGGGGCTTCGACCGATGAGCTGCGGATGGCGGAATGGGACAGCCACCCGAATGTGGCGGGGCACCGGGCGTTGGCGGAGTGCCTGAAGCGAAAACTGCAGGAGCACCCCCGGTTGAGCCACTTGCTGCTGGGCGACGGAGTGCCGATCGATCGGGTCGGTCAAGTGTTCAAGGAGCCTTCGAGGGTTCAGACGAAGGAGTAGGACATGGTAGCGCCGAATCAGGACGAGATCGCCAGGGGCATCAAGGAGTTCATCCTGAGGGAGTTCCTTCCCGGGGAGAACCCCGACGAGTTGACCGCGACGACGCCGTTGGTCACCGCGGGGATCCTGGACTCAGTGGGCACACTGAAACTGGTGATGTACATCGAGGAGAAGTGGGGGGCGCGCCTCTCGGCGCACGAGACCGACGTGGAGTACATGAACACGATCGGGAACATCGCCAAACTGATCTCGAACAAGCTCAAGTGAGCCAGACATGAACCGGGCGATCTTATTGCACCAATTTCTCGATCACGCCGCCGAGGCCCGGCCGGACGCGGTCGCCGTGGACAACCCCGGCAGTGGGACGATCACATACCGCGGGCTGGCGGAACTGACCGACCGGCTACGGGACCGGCTGGTCCACCTGGGCGTGCGCCCGGGCGACCGGGTGGGGGTGTGCATCACCAAGTCGATCGACGCGGTAGGGGCGATCTTCGGGGCGCTGAAGGCCGGGGCGGCGTACGTGCCGGCAGACCCGCACGCGCCGATGTCCCGCGCCGCGTACATCTTCGGCAACTGTGCGGTCAAAGCGATCGTGGCCGAGAACAAGTTCGTCGATGGCTTGCGCCAGGAGGGCGAATGGCCCAACGGGCTGCCGCCGGTCGTTTCCCTGGACGGCTCGGGGGATGGTACGGCTCTGCGCACGGCGCTGCAGCGGGAGCAGGCGCGGGACCCAGCCCCGGTGGTACCCACCGTTTACCCCGACCAGGACAGCCTGGGGTACATCCTCTACACCTCGGGCTCCACGGGCAGGCCCAAGGGCGTGATGCTCACGCACCGCAACGGGGTCAGCTATGTGGATTGGTGCACCGAGGTCTTCGATCCCAAGCCACAGGACCGGTTCAGCTCCCACGCGCCGTTTCACTTCGACCTGTCGATCCTAGACATCTACGTGCCGATCAAGCACGGCTCGACCCTGGTGTTGATCGGTTACGAGGTCGGCAAGGAGCCGGCGAACCTGGCCCCGCTGATCGCCGAGAAGCGGATCACCGCGTGGTACTCCACGCCCTCGACGCTGACGCTGCTGGCGCAGTACGGGAACCTGCAACAGTACGACTACTCGGCGCTGCGGTACGTGTTCTTCGCCGGAGAGGTGTTCCCCGTCAAACACCTGCGGGAGTTCAAGCGCCTCGTGCCGCACCCAAGGTACTTCAACCTTTACGGCCCGACCGAGACCAACGTGTGCACGTTCTACGAGGTGCCCAAAGTGGTGCCGGAGGATCGGACCGAGCCATACCCGATCGGTAAGGCGTGCTCGCACTGCGAGGCGCGCGTGGTGGACGAAAACGGCAAGGACGTCCAGCCCGGGGACCCCGGGGAGCTGATCATCCGTGGCCCGTCGGTGACCCAGGGCTATTGGAACCTGCCGGAGCAGACAGCGAAGGTGTGGTTCACCGATGGATCGGCCACGAAGTGGTACCGGACGGGGGACATCGTTTACTTCGACGGCGGCGGGGATTACGTGTACCGCGGGCGGCGGGACCGGATGGTCAAGAAGCGCGGGTACCGGATCGAACTGGGCGAGATCGAGGCGTGCCTGTATCGGCACCCTTCGATCCATCAGGCCGCGGTGATCTCCAAGGAGAACGAGGAGGGCGTGAAGATCCGGGCGTTCGTCAGCCCGCGCGACGGGGTGAAGCTGTCGATTATCGGGCTCAAGAAGTTCTGCTCGGAGAACCTCCCGATCTACATGGTGCCGGACTTGTTCTCGGTGTTGGGGTCTTTGCCGACGACCTCGACCGACAAGATCGATTATCAGCGGCTGAAGGCGATGGAGTAGCGGGCATGGATCGCGCGGGTTGATCGTTCAAAGGTGGCGACGGGGAGACCGGGGTAAAGGGTCTCGGGCCATGATTAAGAACGCGGATGCTAGGCCGGGTGTGGTGATCATCGGTGGCGGGCCGGCGGGTTCGGTGCTGGGGTGTTACCTATCCAAGGCGGGGATCAAGAACATGATCCTCGAGAGCGCCATCCACCCCCGGGCGCACGTGGGCGAGTCGATGGTGACCTCGACGACCCGCGTGTTCAAGGACCTCGACTTCCTGAAAGTGATGGAGCGCGAGGGGTTCGTGAGGAAGTACGGGGCGGCATGGCACCCACCGCAAAAAGAGGGCGAGTTCGCGATCGAGTTTAGGGAGTTCCCCCAGCCCGGGGTGAACCAGGACTACACGTACCACGTGGACCGGTCGAAGCTGGACCTGCTCCTGCTGAAGCACGCGCAGGGCTTCGGGTCGGAGGTGTACCAGGGCGTGCACGTGCGGGAGGTGCTGTTCGACGGCGACCGGGCGTGCGGCGTGCGGGTGCAGGCGATGGGGCACACGTTCGACGTGCCGGCGTCGGTGGTGGTGGATGCCAGCGGCCGCAAGACGGTGCTCGGTCGGCAGCTGGACCTGAAGGTCAACGACCCGATCTTCAACCAGTT
>JAJUHR010000217.1 GCA_029267795.1 Planctomycetota bacterium | reverse complement strand
GGTCGTCCTTGTTTGAGGAGGTCCCCATGGACCGTGTGGCGTTGTGGCAGCGGTACAAGAAACACCTGTGCGTGTGTCCGTCGCTGGGGCTGAGCCTGGACATCTCCCGGATGGATTTCCCCGACGATTTCTTCGCCTGGATGCACGGGCCGATGCAACGCGCCTACGAAGCGATGGCGGCGCTGGAAGCGGGCGAGATCGCCAACCCGGACGAAAAGCGGATGGTGGGGCACTACTGGCTGCGGGCCCCGCAGATGGCGCCGAACCCGCAGATCCGCCAACAAATCGAGAAGACCCTGGCGGACATCAAGGCGTTCGCCGCGGCGGTGCATGGCAAGAAGCTCGTGCCGCCGGCAGCCCCGAAGTTCACCGACGTGCTGCTGATCGGGATCGGGGGCAGCGCGCTGGGGCCCCAACTGGTGGCGGAGGCGCTAGGGAACCCCGGGTCGAAGCGCGACCGGATGAAACTGCACTTCATGGACAATACTGATCCGGACGGGATCGAACGGACGCTGAACCAGATCGGGGTGCGGCTTAAGAGCACGCTGGTGGTGGTGGTCTCCAAGTCCGGCGGGACGAAGGAGACGCGTAACGGCATGCTTGAGGTGGGGCACGCGATTGCGGGCAAGGGGTTGAGCTTCCCCGCGCAGGCTGTGGCGATCACCTGCGAAGGGAGCCAGCTGGACCAGCATGCGCAGAAGCAGGGCTGGCTGGCGCGGTTCCCGATGTGGGACTTGGTGGGCGGGCGCACCAGCGTCATGTCGGCTGTGGGGTTGGTGCCGATGGCGCTGCAGGGGGTGGATGTGGACGCGTTGCTGGGAGGCGCCGCCGAGATGGACCGGATCACCCGGCAGGCGGACACGGCGAACAACCCGGCGGCGCTGCTGGCGCTGATGTGGCACCACGCCACGGGTGGGCGCGGAGCGAAGGATATGGTGATGCTGCCGTACAAGGACCGCCTGTTGCTGCTGAGCCGGTACCTGCAGCAGCTGGTGATGGAGTCGCTGGGCAAGGAGTTGGATTTGTCGGGGCAGCACGTGCGGCAAGGGATCGCGGTGTACGGGAACAAAGGGTCGACGGACCAGCACGCGTACGTGCAGCAGCTGCGTGACGGGGTCGACAACTTCTTCGTCACGTTCATCGTCGTGCTGCGCGACCGGGTGGGCGCCGGGGCCGGCCGACCGCCGTACGAGGTCGACCCGGGGATCACCAGTGGGGATTACCTGAGCGGGTTTTGGCAGGGGACACGCGAGGCGCTGCACGAGAAGGGGCGTGAATCGGTGACGATCACGGTCGAGCGGCTAGACGCGCGGTCGCTGGGGGCGGTGATCGCCCTGTACGAGCGGACGGTGGGGTTCTACGCGACTCTGGTGAACATCAACGCGTACCACCAGCCGGGCGTCGAGGCGGGAAAGAAGGCGGCCGAAGCGGTGCTGGACGTGCAGCGGAACGTAGTGGCGCACTTGAAGCAGAACCCGGCGGCGGCCACGCCGGAAGAGCTGGCGGAGCGCCTGGGCATCACGCCGCAGGTCGAGACGGTGCACCACGTGTTGGAGCACCTGGCGGCGAACAAGCGCGGCGTGGTGCGCGGCCGGGGCAAGTACGCGTGGAATGGGTGAGGCGGAGCAAGGCCGCGGTGGCCAGCCACGGTTATGGCAATTCTGCCCGCGGGGTTATTGCAACAGGTAATCCGCCAGGGCCTCGACGTGCTCGGGGGGCATCGAGAAGCTGGGCATCTTGCCCTCGAGGTGGTCGAACCGTGGGTCAGCCACGTGGTAACGGAACCAGGCGCGGACACGATCGGTCTTCTTGAGGGTCATCATGTCCTGGTAAGCCTGCTGGTATTTCCTGAAGTAGGCGCCCTCGCGCTGGAATAGGTCTTGGATGTGGTTTTGGTAGTCGTTCGAGGCCAGGCGGGCGTCGAGGCGTTTGCGCAGGTTTTGCAGGGAGGGGCCTTCCTTGACCGGGTCTTCGTCGGAGAGGGTGTGGCACTGGTAACAGCCGTAGTAGTTGTATAGCTGCTCGCCCAGCTCGGGGCCGGTGAGGCCGGCCAGGTCGTCGAGGGTGGGGCGTTTCACGACGGCGGACTCGTCGCGGACGATGCGGTAGACGGTGCCGGCGTGGGCGTGGGGTTCGGGGCTTTCGGCGTAGAGGTCGGTGAAGTAGATGCCGTCGGGCCCGGCCTCGACGTCGACGATGCTGGCGAAGTGGGCGCCCTGGTAGAGCGTGAGGTTGCGGACCCCGCTACGGAGGTAGCCGTTGTCGCCGAGCTCCCAGCGGCAGATGCGTTTACCGGTGCTGGGGCCGCGGTCGTGGACCATGCCGTGGAGCCCGACGAAGAGCTGGTATTCCTCGCCGACGCCCAGCAGGGATGCGGGGGCGATGGTGACGCCGACGGGGGCGAAGCTGCCGCCGGGGCCCCAGGTGTACAGGGCGTTGGAGCGCATCTGGTCTTCGCCGCCGAAGCCGAAGCAGTAGTTCACGCCGGCTTCGAGGCGGAGGATGCGGTCGATCCCGGGGCCGACGTCGGAGACGTACGGGATGCGGTTGCGAGGGTCGAAAACGATGTCGAAGGGGTTGCGGCAGCCGAAGGCGTAGATGTACTGGCGAGGGATGCGGCCCTCGTAAGGGTCGTAAAAGGGATTGGTATCGACCGGCGAGCCGTCCTTGTGCATGCGGAGGATCTTGCCGGCGAACTTGTCGAGGTTCTGCGGGTCGGCCTTGTTGCCGCCGGTGCCGACCCCGACGTAAAGCAAGTCGTCGGGCCCGAGCTTGATGAACTGGACCTGGTAGCTGGCGACGGTGGGTTCGGGCGCCATGTCGAGCAGGACGTGGCGGTCGGCGACCGACCGGCCATCTTCCGCCAGGGCAAGGCGTTCGATGCGGTTGTGGTAGACGCCGTTCTGGTCGTCCCAGTAGGTCAAGGTGATGAAGAACTGGCGATCCTTGGGGTCGTAGTCCATGCCGAGCATGCCCAGCTCAGCGCGTGGCGTGCGCTGGTAGTTGAGCAAGCCGTCGACGATCGTGTGGGACGCCCCGGTGCGGGTGATGTATTTGATCGCCCCGACCAGCTCGCCCACGTAGTAGAACGGGTCGTCGTCCGACTGCGGTGGCTGGGGAGGGAAGACGATCCGGACGGGCATGTCCAGCCCGGTGGCGTGGACCTGGACCTTCACGGGATCCTCGGACACCCAGATCTGCTTCAGGTCCTTGCTCGAGGTGACGGTGGTAGTGCGGTATCGAACCGCGCGGGTGAGCTTGGTGAAGAGGTCCTTGCTGGGCTTGTCGTAAAACAGCCAGGTCGTTACGAGCATGCCGAGGGCGGCGCTGAGGCCGATGAGCAAGACGAACCGGATCAAGCGTGTTAGTGTGTGTCCGCGAGGGGTTGGGTGATTCACCGCAGTGGCCTTTCGTTTCGTTCGGCGCGTGTTGGGGGGCGCCCGTCAAGCGAGCGTGATTATAAAGGGGCTGCCACGGGCGTGGCCGGTGCGGCGGGGCGGAAGGCGCCGGGAGCGGAGCCGACGGCCGGGTCAGTCGCGGGCATCGGTGGAAGCTGCGGCCGAAGTGGAAGGGTCGGGCTCGGTTGCCGGGAGCATGATGGCCTGGTCGAGCTCGGCCTGGGGCAGCGGCTGATGGGTCAGGACGACCACAACGGGGTTGCGCAAGTACGCGCGGGCGACAGCCTGCAATTGCCCGGCGGTCAGGCTTTGGACCTGTTGCATGAACCGTTGGGGCTCATCCGGGGGCAGGCCGAAGAGCTCCACGAGGGCGGCGTCGGCGGCTCGCTCGGCGTTAGATTGCTTGCCGAGAAACTCCTCGGTGAGGACCTTGGCCTTGGCGCGATCGAGCGTGGCGTGGTCCACCGGCTCGGTGCGGGCGCGATCGACGACGGCGATGGTTCGCTGGAGCGCCAAAGGCACGGTCTGTGGCTGGGTGTTGAACACCACGCCGAAGTATCCCGGGACGACGCCCGTGAACGGTCCGGCACCGACGACATAGACCAAGCCCGGTCCGCGGCCACGCAATTCCTGTTCAAGCCAGCCCGTGGGGAAACTATTCAGCACGCTGGCGAGTACCTGGAGGGTGGGGAAGTCGGGGCTTTGCCGCGTCACACCGGGGCCAAAGCCGATCTGCACCGCGGCCAGGGGCTTATCGGTCTGCGATTGCACGACAGTGGAGGCGGGTGGGGTGGGGAG